>JAGNQV010000025.1 GCA_017988885.1 Opitutaceae bacterium
GCCACGGTGCAGCGCGGCCTCGCCGCCTTCATCGCGCGCACCGGCGTGGATGAGTTGATGGTGACCGCCGCCATCCATGATCAGTCGGCGCGGCTGCGGTCGTTCGAGCTCGTGGCGCAGGTGCGGGCCGAGTTGGGCTGAGCCACACGAGGCGGCGGCTCGATGGCCGGGAGCCAAGGCTCGCCGCGGGACCGGTCCGCCCACCAAGGATCCGTCACATCAGCCAGAGGGTCGCGAGGCCGAGGAAGAAACCCATGCTGGCCACATCGGTGGCGGTCGTGAGGAAGATGCTCGAGGCGGTGGCGGGGTCGGCGCCGAATTTCTTGAGCGTGAGCGGCACCATCACCCCCGCGACCCCGCTGAGAAAACAACTGCAGGTCATGGCGAGAAATACGATGAGCGAGAGCTGGATCGGCGCTTCGCTGATGTGCTGCCACGTGGCATAAAAATACATGCCGATGCCGGCGGTGAGGCCGACGAGGGCCCCGTTGCACAGGCCGAGCGCCGCCTCCTTGACCAGAAATTTATGCTCCCCGCCGGCTTTGAGTTCACCGAGGGTCATGCCGCGCAGCGCCACCGCGAGCGACTGGCAGCCGGTGTTACCCGACTGCCCGGCGAGGACGGGCAGAAAGACCGCCAGCACGACGATTCGCTCGATGGTGCCCTCGAAAATACCGACGACCCCCGCGGCGACGAAAGCGGTCAGCAGGTTGAATTGCAGCCACGGGTGGCGAAATTTCAAACTGCGCCAGATCGAGGTGGTGATGCGTTCCTCTTTTTCGACACCGACCATGCGCCCGGCCTGTGCGCTGATTTCAATCGTCTCCTGCTCAAACATTTTCGCGCCGCGCACGATGCCGAGCAGCCGGCCGGCGTCATCGCAGACGGGGTAGGAGGGAAAGTGCTTGTTCAAAGTGAGCCGCATGGCGTCACGCAAGGGCATCTCCGGTCGCAGGGAAAACGGTTGACGGAGCATGAAGTCCTCCAGCCGGTCCGTTTTATCGTGCAACAGCAGGTCGCGCATGGTGACCACGCCGTGCAGCACGCCGTCGGCATCGACGATGTGCCCATAGGTGAATAATGGTTTGGACACCGCCAGCGCGCGCACCCTTTCGGTTGCCTCGGCGACGGTGAGACTGAGCGGAAAAATGGCGCTCGCTGGTTCTATCAGCTGGCCGACGCTTTGTTCAGGGTAGGAGAGGGTGGGCGATTCAACCGTTTGATTCATGGGGAAGGGTTGGGTTCATCCTCGTGTTTTTGCCTAGGGTGTCCAGCCCTTGAAACCGGCCGAAAGTAATCAAGCCCTCGTCCAGGTGGTTAAAGTTAGATCGTCGCACGCTGGAGTCGCAGGTGAAAGCGTGACCTGAAGCCGTTGGAAAAATAAGGCGCCCGCCCCGGCCTGATAATCGATGAGCGGGAAAGCGTGCGCACGCCACGCGCACCAGGCCCCAGGAGGTTGCGCCCAAAATGCGGTTCGGCGGGTTGCGGGTTTAATCTTTCGCCGTGTCGCTTCCGTCCATTCGTCCCTCATCCGGCTCCAAGTGGGCCAACGAGGAGTCCCGCATGGCTTTGACCTCCGGGTTTACACTGGGGAAGATCACCGTGGTGGTGAATATCCGCCGAGTTGGCGATGCCGGGGCGGCAAAGGTGCAACGCCAAGCAGTGCGGGGTGATATTTTAGCTGAACCGTGATTTTGTTGAAGACCTTGCCCACGGGATTGCAGTTCGAACAGTTGCCCGCGGGAGGGGATAAAAAGAGACGATTAAGCCACTTTTCGGGCTGGTTCATTGCAATTCAGTAATGCACGTTCCTCGGAAACTGGGTCCACCTAATCCCGATATCCCTCAAATTTTGCCACAAAAAATGTCCATAAATAAAGCTAGAACATGGGCGTTTTTACATTACGTTTCTTGCGGTCAATGAGAATGTTTACTGCAAATTACCGATTGGGAGAACCCGGCAAACCAAAGCCGAGGGTTGGGGGGTTTACCTTAGTGGAGATCATGGTCGTGGTGGTGATCATCAGTTTGCTGGCGATGCTGGCGGTGCCGACGATGCAAAAAATTCGCCGGAAAGCCCGTGCGAGTGCGATTGCGAATGACTTTCGAGTGTATGCCACCGCCTTCCAGACTTACTCCCACGAAAACGGCGCGTGGCCGGCTGAGAGTCCTGCGGGGGCCATGCCGGCGGGCGTGGAGGTTTACCTGAAAGATGGCAGCTGGGGGCGCGTGAGCGTCATGGGCGGTCACTATAATTGGGAAAACGAGCAGCTCCATCAGAACGGCTTTCGTCCGCGTGCGGCCATTGCCATTACGGGCACGGCGGATGCGCCCTTGCTCGTTGATGCCGATTTATTGACCGACATTGATCGCGCAGTGGATGATGGGGTTTTGACGACGGGAAATTTCCGTCTGGGTTCGGGTAACTGTCCTTTGTTTGTAGTCGAAGAATAATGAACTCTTCCCTCTACAATATCACGCTGCACCACCTGTCACCCGATGCCCGGGCGATTGGGACGAAGCACCTAGATCAAGAGCTGGCGAATGTCAGCCTGAGTGATTTACGCGGCCTGCTGGTGACCATGGCGAAGACCGGGACCAAGCCTTCGGCCGATGATCTTGCGGCACCGGAAATCCGCATCAAGACCGCCAAGGAAGTGCTGCGCGTGCGGCCGAGCGGCGGCCTGCTGCGGCTCGTCAGTTGGGACACGAAAGTCGGCGGCATGGATTTCAATGTGGACCAGATCATTGAACGGCTCGACGGCCCGCTGTCAGAGTCGGATAGTGCTGCGCGCAAGGCACCGCAGCAGGCGGTGATCATTGATGTGGCGCCCTCCCGCCTGCCGAAGTGGGTGAAGATTTCCGGCCTCGCCGTGGTGATTCTGGCGATCAACGCCACGACGATTTGGTTCCTGCTGCGACCGCCGCCGACCCTTTTGGCGCAATATGAATTGCTGCCTGATTCCGATGCACGCCGGCTCCTGAGCCAGGCGGCGGGCGAATACGAGACGGGCAATAAGGAAGGCGACCGCCGGCTGATCATCCAGCCCGACGGCAGTATGATTCTTTCCACCTACGGTATCAAACGGAAGATCATCGAGGAAACCACTTTGAGCTCACGCGGGGCCGAGACCAGCGGCCGGCCGGCCCTGCTCACCAGCGATCCTTATCTCCTCGAAATCAAGGATGTGGACACCGTCATCCTTTACGGCAACGCCTACAAGCGCCGGCAGTCCTGACGCACTCGGCCGGGCGGGGCGGACGTGGACTGCACCGGATTCCTGCGACCATGACAAAAAAGCCCACGGCGGAACAACGGCAACGCATGTGCACGCGGAAACGCCGTTACCGCAGTCAGGGCGATGCGCTCGATGCCGCGATGCTGGCCGGCGTGGCTCGTCAGCGGCAGGCCTATCTTTGCCCGCTCTGTGGCCACTGGCATCTCGCGTCGGTCTGAGCCGGACCATCGCTTCATCGCGCAAGACACAAGTCGTGATTGCGCCACGTCCGCGGCGCCCCAACAACGTGCACGCATGAAATCGTTTCCCCAAAATTTCACCTGGGGCGCTGCCACGGCCGCCTACCAAGTCGAGGGCGCCTGGCAGACCGATGGCCGCGGGCCGAGCATCTGGGATGCGTTTGCCCACACGCCGGGCAAGACCAATCAAAACCAGAACGGCGACATCACCTGCGACCATTATCACCGCGTCGAGGAGGACGTGGCGCTGATGAAAGCGATGGGGCTGAAGGCGTATCGCTTTTCGTTCTCGTGGAGCCGCCTGCTGCCGCAGGGGCGCGGCGCGGTCAACGAGACCGGCGTCGCATTCTATAACCGGCTCATCGACGCGCTGCTCGCCAACGGCATCACGCCGTGGGTCACGCTCTATCATTGGGATTTGCCGCTGGCGTTGCAGATGGAACTGGACGGCCTGCTCAATCCGGAGATCGCCGACCATTTCGCCCGCTACGCCGAATTGTGCTTTGAGCGTTTCGGCGACCGGGTGAAACACTGGATCACCTTCAACGAGGCATGGTGCAGCGCGGTGCTGGGGCACGGCATCGGGTATTTTGCGCCCGGGCGCACCAGCAAGACGGAGCCTTACATCGCTGCGCACAATCTCCTGCGCTCCCACGGCCGCGTCGTGGACGTGTATCGCCGGAAGTTTCAGACCCAACAAAAGGGCGTCATCGGCATCACCAACAACTGTGACTGGCGCGAGCCGAAGACGGATTCCGCGGCCGACCGCGCCGCGGCGGAGCGCGGGCTGGAGTTTTTCCTCGGCTGGTTCGCCGATCCGATCTACCGCGGTGACTATCCGGATTGCATGCGCGTCGCCGTCGGCGACCGGCTGCCCCGCTTCAGCGAGGCGGACCGCGCGCTGCTCCTGGGTTCGAGCGATTTTTTCGGACTCAATTTCTACGGCGGCATGTATGCTTCCGAACCGCCGGCGGGTCAGTCGGTGGCGGCGACGGCGCCGACCGGCAACGGTGGCATGGCCGAGGACCAGCGCGTCGAGTTGTCTGACGATCCCGCGTGGGAAAAGACTGACATGAACTGGAACGTCGTGCCGCAGTTCTGCCGGAAAATGCTGGGTTGGATTGATCGCCGCTATGGTCACCCGCCGGTTTACATCACGGAGAACGGCTGCGCGCTGCCGGGAGAGGACGATGTGCGGGTGGCGGTGAACGACACCAAGCGCAGCGACTTTGTGCGCGGTTACCTACTGGCGTGCCACGAGGCCATCCACACCGACAAAGTGGATCTGCGCGGCTATTTCATGTGGACGCTGATGGACAACTTCGAATGGGCCCTCGGCTACAGCAAGCGCTTCGGCCTGCACCACGTGGATTTTGCGACCGGCCAGCGCACCCCGAAAAACTCCGCCCGCTGGTATGCCGAGGTGATGCGGCGCAACGCGGTGGAGTGAGGCATCGGGTGGACCGTGCGCTCCGCATGCGGTCAGCGGCGCGTGCCCGTCCACCCTTTAGGTGCGGCCGTGTGGTAGGGACAAATCCAGGAGCGGGCCGAGCGGCACGATCTGCGTCGGGTTGATCTCGGTGTGGGTGACGTAGTAGTGCCGCTTGATGTGGTCGAAGTTCACCGTCTCCGCGATGCCGGGCACCTGGTAGAGATCGCGCAAATAGCCCTGCAGGTTCGGGTAATCCACGATGCGCTTGAGGTTGCACTTGAAGTGTCCGTGGTAAACCGCGTCGAAGCGCACCAGTGTGCAGAACAACCGCCAGTCGGTCTCGACGAAGTGGCGGCCGAACAGATACCGGTTCTGCGCCAGCCGCGCTTCGAGTTCATCCAGCGTGACGAAAAGCTCACGCACGGCTTTCTCGTAGGCGCGCTGGCTGGTGGCGAAGCCGGCGCGATAGACGCCGTTGTTCACGCGTTCGTAGATGAGGGCGCTGAGCTGGGCCTGTTCGTCGGCGAGGGCGGCGGGAAACAGGTCGGGCGTGCCGTCGCCGGGCGCGGCAAACTCGTCATTGAACATGCGGCAGAGATCGTCCTCGGAATTGTTGACGATGCGCTTTGTGTGCTTGTCCCAGAGCACGGGCACGGTCCAGCGGCCATGAAACTTGGGATCGCTGGCGCGATAGGCCTCGCTGAGGAATTTGAAACCATTGATGGGATCGGCGGAAAATCCATCGCCCTCGCGA
The DNA here is from genome assembly GCA_017988885.1 of Opitutaceae bacterium. Taxonomy (GTDB): domain Bacteria; phylum Verrucomicrobiota; class Verrucomicrobiia; order Opitutales; family Opitutaceae; genus UBA2377. Next base: position 5,665 of record JAGNQV010000025.1, read on the forward strand.
AACGCCCAGCCACGCTCGTCGCGCACGGGATCGACGACGGTGAAACCCACGGCAGCCTCGAGCCGCTTGAGCCGGTGCACGATGAGCGTGCGGTGCGCCCAGGGGCAGGCGAGGGAGAGGTAGAGATGATAGCGACCGGCGTCGGGAGGGCAGGGGGTGGAATCGTCGCGCCGCACCCAGTGCCGAAACGCATCCTCCTGCCGCTCGAATTCGCCGTCATCGCTGTTCTCGTCGGGAAATTGGGCGGATTGGCTCATAGGAAGAAGCTGGATGCAGTGGTGCAGGTTGGCAAATCGCAGCACAAATGCGGGCAGGATCGCGGAAGCGCGGAGAGGCGAAATCACGGAAAACAGGATTTTTTTTGGTTTTCGCATTTCAGCCCTTTCGCGCTTCCGCGATGAATGATCGTGGCTTCGGATCGCCGTTGCTTTCCGGCGGCCGTCCCGCTCGGCTCGGCGGATGTCCGTCGCGCCTCGTCTGCTGACGAATCTTTGCTACCTCGCCATGATGAGCCTTTCCATTGGGCTCAACCTGCTGCCGGTGTTTCTCACGACGCTGAGCGCGACCTACGGCGGTGTGGACGGCCTCACGCAGGAACAGCTCGGCCGGCTGGGGGCGATTACGTTTGCCGGACTCGTCGCGGGCATCCTGGCGACCGGGCCGTTGGCTGACCGTTATGGCGCGAAGCGGTTCGCGCAAATCGGCACCGGGCTGATTGCGGTGAGCCTCCTCGCGGCGGCCTTCGCGCCCGGCTACGCCACACTGGCCGTGGCGCTCTTTGCCCTTGGGGTGGGCGCCGGCCAGATCGACATGGTGCTGAGTCCGGTGGTGGCGGCGCTCAACCCGGAGCGGCGGGCGGCGGCGATGAATTGGCTGCACTCGTTCTACTGCGTCGGCGCGGTGGTAACAATTCTCGCCGGCACGCTGGTGTTGAAGCTGGGCTTTGGCTGGCGGACGGCGTGCCTTGTGTTGCTGCCCCTGCCAGCGGGATTGTTGGTGGCGTTCGCGCCGTTGAAATTTCCGCCGCTGAGCGCAGAAGGCGGCCGGCTGCGGCTGCGGACGCTGTTGCGCCGCGGCTGGTTTCTGGCGGCGATGGCCGGCATTTTTCTGGGCGGGGCGACGGAGCTCGGCATGGCGCAATGGCTGCCGGCGTATGCGGAGACGTCGCTCGGCTACCCGGTCTGGGTGGGCGGCTCCGCGCTGCTCCTGTTTTCGGTCGCGATGGCGCTGGGCCGCATGGTGGTGGGCGCGATGGGCACGCGGTGGAAACCTTTCAACGTCATGGCGTGGGGCTGCGGGTTGTCGGTGTTGCTGTTTCTTGGCGGTTCATTTTTGCCCATTCCAGGGTTGGCGCTCACCGCGTGCGTGGCCGTCGGGCTGACCGGGAGCTGTCTGTGGCCGACGATGCTGGCGGTGACGGCCGACCGTTATCCTGAAGGCGGCGCGAGTATGTTCGGCGCGCTGGCGGCCCTCGGCAACGCGGGCGGCATCTGCATGCCGTGGATCGTGGGCTGGGTGGCGGACCGGCACAACCTGCACTGGGGGTTGGCGATCTCGGCCCTCGCGCCCGCACTCATGCTGCCGCTCGTGCTCGGATTGCGTCGCCAAGCGGCGGCCTGAATGACTGCATCCGTCCCAATTTATGTCCAAGCCCATCTCGTTTCATAACGCCGTCCCGGTCTGGTCCGCTGCTCTCGCCGGGCGGATGAATATCTGGCTGAGCTTCCACGCCCGCGTGGAGCTAGCCCCCGGCGCATCCGCCACGCTGCGGATCGCGGCGGCCCAGGCTTGGCGCGTGTGGGCCAACGGTCAGTTCGCTGGGCGCGGTCCGGCCCGCGCGGCGCACGGCCATGCCCGGGTGGACGAGTGGACGCTCACGGGTGACGGATCCGGCGTGATGGAAGTGGTCGTCGAGGTGATGGGCTATGGCGTGGCGACGTTTTGCTCGACGCATGAGCCGGCCTTCCTTTGCGCGGAATTGATCACGGGAAAGAAGGTCCTCGCGTGGACTGCGTTGCGCGGCGGCGGTTTTGTCGCCGAACACCGGCGTGAGCGGGTGCAGAAGGTCGAGCGCTACAGCTATCAGCGCGCGTTTGTGGAAGGTTACCGGTTCGCCGCGCAAGGGCCCGTCTGGCAGTTGCCGGGCTACCACCCGGCCAAGCCGCATCTGCTGGCGAGGGTAAAGCACCGGCGCGTTTGGCTGGAACGCGGCATGGCCCTGCCTGACCTGTCCGTGCTCCAACCCCGGGCGCAGGCGGTCCGCGGCACTGCGCGAAAAATCGCGACCGATTTCAAGTTTGTGCCGCCGTGGGGCTTTTTGTTCGACGTGCCGAAAACTTCCGCCGGCTACCGACTCGACCAGCTGGTGTGGCCGCTCTTCAAGACTCTCATTGGCTCACGGTTTGAGACCGCCGGCCCTGTGCGGCTGCCGGCCGCTGGCGCCACGGCGCTCAAAGCCCGCCATTGGCTGCGCACGGATTTCGGCGCCGACTGCACCGGCTTCCCGGCGCTACGCATCAAGGCGACGAAGGCGACGCGGCTGCTGCTCGTGTTCGACGAAGTGCTTGTGGACGAGCAGGTGAAGTTTAACCGCTCCGGCTGCGTGAACGCGCTCTGGCTGGATCTGGCGCCGGGCGCGGAAATTGATTTCGAAGCATTTGAGCCCTATACGTTCCGTTACCTGCAGGTGCTGGTGTGGGAAGGGGCGGCGGAAGTGTCGGACATTCGCCTGCGGCACTACATCAACGCACTGCCGCTGCGGACCGCGCCGGCCGGTCTCGCCCGGCCGGCGGCGCAAGTGCGCGCAGCCGCGTTGTGGACCTTCCGCCAGAACGCGCTGGATATTTTCATGGACTGTCCGGCGCGCGAACGCGCCGGCTGGCTGTGCGACAGCCTGTTCACCGCGCGCGCCGAGTGGCACCTGAGCGGCGACAACGCGATCGAGCGGGCGTTTTTGGAAAACTACCTGCGACCCAAAACCTTCGCCGACCTGCCGAAGGGCATGGTGCCGATGTGCTATCCGGCCGAGGCGCTGCAAAAGCAATTCATCCCCAATTGGGCGATGTTCTTCATCGTGCAGCTCGACGAGGTCGTGCGTGAACGCCGGTTCCCGCAGGAGTGGCGGCCGCTGGTCGCACCACGCGTGCGCGGGCTGCTGGCGTATTTCAAAAAATTCGAAAACGAGTTCGGTCTGCTGGAAAAGCTCGAAAGCTGGGTGTTCGTCGAATGGTCGAAGGCCAACGAGTTTGTGCAGGACGTGAATTTCCCCACGAACATGCTCTACGCGGCCACGCTGCGGTCGGCGGCGCGACTGCTGCGTGAACCGAAGCTCGCGACGCAGGCGGACAAGATTGACGCGACGATCCACGCGATGGCCTGGCGCGACGGCCGTTTCGTGGACAATGCGGTGCGGGACCAGGCGACGGGCAAACTCGCCGTGACAGATCACGCCAGTGAAGTCTGCCAATACTACGCGTTCTATTTCGGCCAGGCTACGCCGCGCAGCCACGCAGAGCTCTGGCAGCGGCTGGTGCGAGCCGACTACGGCCCGCTTTACCCAGCGAATGTGTTTGTCGGCAAAATCATGCGCCTCGATCTGCTGATTGCGCACGGTGAGTTGGCTGCGGCGCGGCGCGAATTGCTGCGCAGCTACCTGCCGATGGCCAAAATAACCGGCACCTTGTGGGAGTTGTTCAACAAGGATGTGAGCTGCAACCACGGGTTCACCTCCTACATCGCGGTGCTGATCGACCGATTGGAACAGGGCGCAGGCCTGAAACGATAAAATGGCGCAACTCAGAATCTTTGCCACCGCTTGGTCGCTGCGCCAGTATCCGACACTGGCCGATGAGTGGTCGTGGGCGCGGAAATTCGCGGCGATCACGGCCGCCGGGTTCGCCGGCATCATGTCGCCGCCACGTCCGGAACTGGCGGAGCGCGGTTCGCTCGGCTACTGGGCAATTGGGAGCTTGGGGGTGGCGGATGATCCCGCGCTTTTTTTTGCGCAAGCAGTGGCGTTGGGCGCGCGGCAGGCGACCATCCAACTCTGTGACGTGGATACGCCCTTGGTCGAAGCAGTCACCGCGGTGGAACGAATCGTGCACGCGGCGCGCGCGGCGAATCTGCCGGTCGCGATCGAGACGCACCGCGACACCTTTACGGAAACGCCGGAGCGCACGTGGGCATTGCACGACGCCTTGCGCGAACGCACCGGTGCGCCACTGCCGGTGTGTTTTGACCATTCGCATTTCGCGGTGGTGCGGCATCTCGCGGCGCCCTACTGGCCGCACCTGAATGAGCGGCCGGATATCATGGCGGCGTGCGCGCAGTTTCACCTGCGGCCGTTCACCGGGCATCACTGCCAGATTCCCGCCACGTTTGACGGCCGGCGCCGCACGCCGGAATACGAGGCGTGGGCTGATTACGTGCGCGGACTTTTCGGTTGGCTCAAGGCGCGGGGCACGGCGCAGGAAATTGTAGTCGTGCCGGAGCTGGGCAATGCTGCGCCGGCTTACGGGCTTTCGTGTTTCCCCGATGTCTGGACCGATACGCAGGTCGTGGGTGCGGATCTGCGGCGGTGGTGGGATGAGGTGCGGCCGTCAGCGTGACGCCGGACGCGTGAGCCGGTCGAGGTTGGGCAGAAAGGCAGCGAGCAACCCGATGAGCGGAAGGTAGCCACAGATATTGAAAACATATTCGATGCTGGTGTGGTCGGCGAGCCAGCCGAGCAGGGCTGAGCCAATCCCGGCCATGCCAAAGGCAAAGCCAAAGAAAAGGCCGCTTACAAGGCCGACCCGGCCGGGCACGAGCTCCTGCGCATAAACGAGGATGGCCGAGAAGGCCGAGGCGAGAATCAATCCGATGATCATGCTCAGCGCCGCGGTCCAGGCTAGGTTGGCATGGGGCAGCAGCAAAGTGAACGGCGCGACGCCGAGGATGGACACCCAGATCACGAGCTTGCGACCGATGCGGTCACCGACCGGTCCGCCGATGATCGTGCCCGCGGCCACAGCGAAAAGAAACAGGAACAGGAAGAACTGGGAGTGCTGCGCGGTGACGTCGAATTTGTGGATCAGGTAAAACGTGTAGTAGCTCGAGAGGCTCGCGAGGTAGAAATATTTGGAGAAGATGAGCGCCGCGAGGATGGCGATGATGCCGACGGTGCGGGCGCGACTCAGCGGCAGGCGCGGGGCGAAGGGCGGTGCGGTGGGATTGCGCCGCAGCTGCGCCAAGTGTTCGCGATACCAGTGACCGACCCGCGTCAGCATCGCGATGCCAACGAGAGCCAGCAGCGTGAACCAGAGGATGTGGGCCTGGCCGTGTGTCATCACGACCAGGGCGGCAAGCAGGGGACCGAGCGAGCTGCCGAGGTTGCCGCCGACTTGGAAGATGGATTGCGCAAATCCGTGCTGACCGCCCGAGGCGAGCCGCGCCAGTCGCGACGCCTCGGGATGAAAGATGGAGGAGCCCATGCCAACCAGGGCGGAGGAGATGAGAATCATCGGGTAGTTCCACGCCTGTGAAAGCAGCGCCAGCCCGAGCAACGTGATGCCCATGCCGACGGGCAGTGAATAGGGCAGCGGCTTGCGATCCGTGTAGTGGCCCACCAGCGGCTGGAGCAGCGAGGCGGTGACCTGAAAGACAAAGGTGATAAGCCCGATCTGGGAAAAACTCAGATGGTATGAATCCTTCAGCAGTGGATAAATCGCGGGCAGCAGCGACTGGATCGTGTCGTTCAGCAGATGCGACAGGCTGAGGGCGATCAGCACCGCGAAGGTGGTGGCTTCCGCGGCGGTGCGTTCAGACTGGTGGGCGCTACTGGGCATGTCCGCTTCTGGGGTGGCGCTGGCTGGTGCGCAAATCCGTTCCGGTGGATGACGCAGGAATTAAACGCAGCCGCGGGGCCCAGCCGGCGGCTTAATTTTGGGGCGGTTGCCAGGCCGCCGAGGGCCAGTCGTAGATGTAACGTGCATCCGGGATGTGCCACGCGACGGTGCGTGCGTGCTGGCGGCGCACGCCGGGGAATGCGGCGAGCTTGTCCGCCAATTCGCTCCAACCAAACTCGACCGCGACTTCGGCTGGCATGGCCGGTTGCCACGGCTGCGCGTGGCTACGCCGGCCGATGGCGGTGGCCACGTCGCGGCGGATGGCGGCCCGCACCGAGTCGACCGGATAAAGTTCGCACGTGGCCCAGCCGGTGCCGCGTTTCGTCGGAGTGGAAGCGACCCAAGGAAACAAACGCCGGGCTTCGTCGCAGAGTGCCTCGTCGCCGGAGACATGCAGCAGCGGCACGCCAAAGGCGCCGGCATGCAGCGCGCACTGGCTCATTTCGCCGTGTTCCGCACCGTTGATGAGGAAGCGGCAGATTTCCTTGGTGCACTGCGTGTGGTCGAGGTAACCGTGAAGCGTGCCGGCCATCGCGTGCTGGCCGACCATGAGCACACCCGCGGTGGCGGCATCAAGCCCCTCAAACAGCAGGGGCGCACCGGCGACCATCCGCCGCAAGGTGGCGCGGGGATCGAGCGCCACGCGCGTGAAAGCCTGCTGGCGGTTGCGGCCATGACCGTCCCACACGATGACTTCGGTGGCGCCGGCGTCGAAGCAGCCGGCGATGGTGGCGTTGGTGTCGGCAGCGAGTTGCGCGAGTCCATGCAGGTATTCAGGCGCATGGTCGTCGGTCGCGTAACACTGGTTCCAGTGGTTCACGCCGGCGAGGCCTTCCATGTCGGTGACGATGCAGATTTTCATGGGTGTTATTTGGGGGTTACTGCCAGAGATGTTCCGGTGAACGCAATGGCCGGCGATAGATTTTTCCGCCACAGGTGATGAGCAGCTCGTCTTGCTGCGGGCCGCCGAGGGCTACGCCGTTCAGCGAGCCAGGAGCCGGCGAATTAAAAAGTCCGATGATCCGCCCGTCGTGGTCAGCGAGTTGGAGCCCGTGGCACGTGACAAAGAAACTCCAGCGTTTGTGATGCGTCGCGATGTCGCCGGCGGATTGGGCGGACGCGTCTTCGCTAGTTATAAAGCGATAATTGGGCTCGGGGTGGGCGAGCGTGCCGTCGGCTTGCACCGAGCACTGCCACGCCACGGGTGCCGCAGCCTCGCTGACGAGCAACTGGGAGCCGTCGGCGGTGAGGCACACGCGATGTGGCCGGGCATTGGGGAGCGTCAATAGCTGCCGCGGGCCACCGGGTTTGATGAGCCAGAGTCGGTGATCGGCATCTGCGACATAGAGACTGCCGTCCGGACCGACGCTGAGACTTTCGGTGGCGATGTCATCGAGCAAAGTTTTTTCCTTTCCGGCAGAATCGAGTGCTACGATGCGGCGTGAGGAGGGGTGGGCGGCGAACAGGCGTCCATCCGTCGCAACCGCAATGGCGCCGACGGGTGCGGTGGTGCGGGCCCACACGGTGCTATCGCTGGTGTCGCGCAATTGATAAATTTGCGGGTCATCCTCGCGGGTGAAGAAGATCTCTCCGGCGGGACCCGCGGCGAGATGCGTCACGTGGACGAGGGTGTCATTGGCGCAACGCCAGCCTGCGCCGGGCACGGTAAGACTGACGATGGGCTGGCGCGAGTTCACGCCGGTTTCGACCGGCGCGGGATAATCCTGCCAGAGCCAGCGGAGGGCATCGGGAAAGATCGCCGAACCATGGTAGTCATTGTGACCGGCCTGCGGTGCCCACGCATGGTTCACTTCGTAGCCGGCGTAGTGCAGCGCGGAGAGCATGGCGGTGTTGGCGGTCCACCAATCGCCGGCGTAGCAGTTGAGATCCTCCCCGCCGCCTTCGAGAAAAAGCCGCAACGGTTTGGGCTCACAAAGGCGCACGAGACTCGCGGCCTGGTGACCGCCGCGGAGACCGGTGTAAGAGCCGACGCAACTGAAGACGCGGCGAAAGGCATCGGGGCGGTGCCACGCGGCGTTGAAGGCGCAGAACGCGCCGCTGCTGCCGCCGAGCAGCATGCGACTGTTGCCATCGGTTGCGAGGTGGTAGCAGGCGGCGACGGCGGGGAGAATATCCTCGAGGAGAAAACGCGCATAGCGATCGTCGGTGCGGTCGTATTCGAAGCTGCGCTGGGTGCGCTCAGGTGCGCCGTCGCGGGTGGCAGGGATGATGCCGGGGTTGATGAAGATGCCGATGCTGACCGGGATGGCGCGCTGGTGGATGAGGTTGTCGAAGATCACCGGCATGCGCCAGCGTCTCTCGGTGCGGATGTGATCCCAGCCATCCTGCACGATCATCACGGCAGCGGCGCGGGCCGGATCATATTGCACGGGAATGTAGATCCAATAATCGCGCACGGTGCCGGGGTAAATCCGGCTGGCGGCCAACGTGTGTTTCGCCAAACAGCCGGCCGGCACGCCGGGTTGCGGGAGTGAATCGGGACCAAGAGGGAAGATCCGGTCGAGTTCGGCTTCGGGTGTCATGCGGGGAAGAGGAAGCGCCCACGCTGCGAAGAAGCCGCCGGCTTGTCCATCCCCGGAGACGCGGAAAAATTTCCGGCGATCCCGGGGTATGGGCGTGCAGTTTTTTCCGGGCAGGAGCAGGTTGGGCCGCACCCATCATTTCGCTCATGCCCACCTCAACCGTGCGCCCCGGCATTCCTGCCCTCTCTCCCTATCTCATCTTCCGCGATGCGCGGAAGGCGATGGACTTTTATCAGGCGGCACTCGGGGCGGTGGAAATTTCCTGCCACGCCGATGCCAGCGGGGCTGTGATGCATGCGGAGATGCGGGTGGATGATTCCACCTTCATGCTCGTGAGCGAAAACCCGAAATTTGATTTCATGTGCAGTGTCGAGACGATGGGCGGGTCGCCGGTGCATTTTTTCCTCTACGTGCACGATGTGGACACGCGTTTCCAGCAGGCGATTGACGCTGGCGCAAAGGTGCTGATGCCCGTCGCTGAGCAACCCTATGGTCGCAGTGGTGGCTTCACGGACCCCTTTGGTCACACGTGGTGGCTCTCCACGCACAAGGAACCGGGCTGAACGCACGGCGGGATGTGCGGGTGAGCAGACAGTTTTTTCCCATGGACACGCGCGGCGGACGGCGATGAAGCTCACGGCATGGCGCGCATTGCAATGGTGGGTCCGGGGGCGATTGGTGGCGCGGTGGCTGCATGGTTGTGTGATTCGGGCCGTCACGAGGTGACCTTGTGTGCGCGCCGGCCATTGCCGGGACTGGAGGTTTTGACGCCGGAGAAAACCATCGCGGTCCAGCCGCGGGTGGTGACCGACCCGCGTGAGGCAAAGCCGGTGGATTGGATCCTCGTCGCGACCAAGGCTTATGATGCGCCCGGCGCGGCGGCATGGTTCGGCGGTCTCGCGGGCGGGGCGACACGGGTTGCGATTTTGCAGAACGGCCTGGATCACCGCGAACGGTTCGCGCCCTATATCGACGCCAGCCGGCTCGTGCCCGTGATTGTCACGATTGGTTGTGAACGCACCGCCAGCGGTCAAATCCGCGTGCGCGACACTGGGCGACTGACCGTCGCCGACGATGCAGCGGGCCGTGATTTTGCGGCGCTGTTTGCCGGCACGCCTCTGCCGGTCGCGCTGACGGATGATTTCAAAAGCGTGGCTTGGAAAAAACTGTGCCTGAATGCGGTCGGCGTGATTTCCGCGTTGGTCTCACGTCCGGCGGGCGTCATGCGCGAGCCGGCGATGGCCGAGCTCGGCCGCGCCCTCGCGCGCGAAGGCATCGCCGTGGGACGGGCGGAGGGTGCACGGTTGGATGATGCCTTGGCGGATGAAATTGTCGCCGGCTACCAGCAGGCGCCGGTGGAGGCGATGAACTCGCTGCATGCGGATTTTGCCGCCGGTCGGCCCACGGAATTGGACGCGCGCAACGGCATCATTGTCCGTCTCGGCCACAAGCATGGCCTCGCCACGCCGTGCAACCAAATGGCCGTCGCGTTGCTGGAGGCGATGACGAAGCGGTGAGGTTCAGGTCGAAGGCATCGGCGGTGGTTCCGCGGTTCGCTGATCTGGGCGCGTTCCGGACTGGCGCCGGCAGCCGGGGTGCGTAGGGTTTTCTCATGTCTGCCATTCACTTCCGCCATCTCATGATTTTTGTGGCCGCAGGGCTGGCCGCGGCACTCCTGCCCGCGGCGGAAGACGCCGGCTATGTCGGCGAAGTCAACGCGGCCCGGGTCAAACGCGAGCAACGCCTGACCGCGCCGGATGGCTGGCTCACGTTGATCGGGCTGCATTTTCTTGCCGCCGGGGAAAATTCCGTCGGCAGCGCCAAGAACAACGCTGTCGTGCTGGCGGCCGGCCCCGCCTATCTGGGCGTGGTGCGGTTGGCGGATGACGGCAATGTGAAGCTGCTGGTCAACCCCGGGGTGGAAGTTTCAGTCAACGGTCAGCCCGTCCTCGCGGCGGAGCTGGGTGACGGCCGGCAGGAACACACGGTGACGGCAGTGGCCGGCACGATAAGCTTCTACATCATTGATCGCGGCGGCCGGAAGGCGTTGCGCGTGAAGGACAGCGAGGCGGAGCGGCGCACGCATTTTCTGGGCATTGATTATTTTCCCATCGATCCGGCCTGGCGCATCGAGGCGGAGTGGGTGCCGTTTGACCGGCCGCGCGAGGTGCCCATCCGCAACATCATCGGCCAGGTATCGCCCGCGCTGGTGCTGGGCAAGGCGGTGTTTACCCGCGACGGCCACACGATGGAGCTGCTGCCGATCCAGGAAAATCCCGACGACGAACTCTTTTTCGTGATCTCCGACCTGACGAGCGGCGACCAAACTTATGCGGCGGCGCGTTTCCTCTACGCGGATCCGCCACGGGACGGTAAAGTGGTGCTCGACTTCAACCGTGCGGTGAATCCGCCGTGCGCCTTCACGCCGTTTGCCACCTGCCCATTGCCTCCGACGGAAAACCAGCTGCCCATCGCCGTGACGGCGGGCGAGCAGGACTATCGTGGCGGCCACGAATAGGCCGTGGTGTGGCGCGTTGGACTTTGCTACGGCGCTAGTAATGACTGGTAATCTGTGTGGCGGTCGATGAAGCGCGCAACATAGGAGCAATGCGGCACGACGCGGCGATGTGACTCGCGCGCTGCATCCAGAGCGGTGCGAACCAGTAGTTCTGCGATGCCGCGACCGCGCAGTTCCGGTGGCACAAAGGTGTGGGTGAAGGTCATGCGATCCCCGTCGAGGATGTATTCGGCGATGGCGAGATGACCGTCCACGGTGGTTTCGTAGCGGTGCAACGCCGCGTTATGCCCGACGAGAGGTGTGCTCATATTGGAAAAATGAAGAATTGGATCTGGCGTAATGTTATCAAATGGGGTCAGGCCGTCACTATTATATTGTATTTTGGCCTATGTGCAGCCATCAAACGGCATGGCCAGAAAGCCACGCATTCAATACGAAGGAGCGATCTATCATGTGTTGAATCGCGGAAATTATCGGCGGGATATTTTTGAAACCGCCGCCACCGCGCAGGCGTTTGAGCAATGTCTCCTCGAGGCCTGCGAGCAGTCCGGCTGGCAGTTGCATGCCTACACGCTCATGCGGAACCATTATCACCTCGCAGTGGAAACCCCGCGCGGAAACTTGGTTCAGGGCATGCATTGGTTGCAGAGCACGTTTGCCGTGCGCTTCAACCGTTTTCGCGACGAACGCGGGCATCTTTTTCAGAGCCGCTACCAAGCGATCCTGGTCGAACCGGGTCCGCGGCTGGCGCATGTGGTGAACTACATTCATCTGAATCCAGTGCGCGCAGGCATCGTTCCTCTGGAGCAACTGCGGCAGTTTCGCTGGTCGAGTTTGCGGCGGTTTTCACAGGGAGAAAGACCGGCCTTTCTGGTCTGCGCGGACTGGCTGCGCGAACTCGGCGGTCTGACCGACACGCCGGAAGGCTGGCGCAGCTATTACAGTTATTTGGCGTGGCTGGCCGCGGACGAGGGTGAACAGAAACGGCAGGCGTTTGACACGCTTTCGCATGGCTGGGCGCTGGGTGAGGCGGACTTTCGCACCCGCATCGCCAACCGCGAGATCAAAGCGCTCGCGCAGCGCGAGCTGCACGGGCAGGATTTGGTGGAACTGCGTGAAAAGGTGTGGGCGGAAGCGTTGGCTAAACTGCTGGCCAAGTCGCGCAAAACTGAAATTCAGGCGGCAGAAGATTGGGGCAATGCGCTATGGAAAATAGCGATTGCGGCCGAGCTGAGACGAACAACCAGTGCGACGAACTCATGGATTGCGCGCGAACTGCACATGGGAGCGGCCAATTCCGTCAGCCAATATCTCAGTGACGTCAGGGCCGGACGTAAAAAAATATAATAGTGACGGCCTGACCCTATTGGTCGAGAAGATTGGGTGGAAGCTGGGGCGGCAGGAGGGCGGGGCGTGCCACGGTGGAGGTGAGATTGACGTAACGGCCTCGCTTTGAAGCCTTTTCGAACGCAGACATCACCTCGACCACGTGATGCGCGAGGTCGCCACTGCAGCGGTGGCGACGCTTCCGGCGCAGGATTGAATAGGCCATGTCAGCCACACCCGTGCCGCGCAGGCGCTCGTCGGAATGGGTGTGCGGCATTTCGACAAAAGCTGACTCCTTCGCCCGTCGCACCTTCACCGGCCCGTCGAAACGATTGGGATCGGGCACGATCATCGTGCCCTCACTGCCATAAATCACGATGCACGGCTGGTCTGGCACCGGCCAGGTATCGAAGCTCATGATGATGGTCCCTACCGCGCCGTTCGCGAAATCCATCGTGCCGGAATAATGTGTCGGCACCTCCACCTTCACGCGCTTGCCCGCGAGCGGCTGGCTGGTGATGAGCCGGTAGGGCACGCTCGCCTTGGTAGTGCCGCTCACGCGCCGCACCGGCCCGAGCAGATTCACCAGTGCGGTCACATAATACGGCCCCATGTCGAACATCGGTCCGCCGCCCTTTTTGTAATAAAACTCAGGCGAGGGGTGCCACGACTCATGCCCCGGGCACGTCATCATCGCGGTCGCCGCGAGCGGTCGGCCAATCACACCGTCGTCGAGTAACTGGCGCGCCGTCTGGATGCCGCCGCCGAGAAACGTGTCCGGCGCGCTGCCGACGAGGAGTTTTTTCTTCCGCGCGAGCGTCAGCACGCGACGGCTTTCAGTGGCATCGAGCGCGAAGGGTTTTTCCGTGTAGGCGTGCTTGCCGGCGCGAAGGATACGTTCGTTCAACGGCGCATGCACCTGCGGGATGGTCAGGTTGATAATGATCTCGATGTCAGAATTGGCCAGCAATGCAGCGACCGTGCACGCACGCACGCCGTGCTTTTCCGCCTTGGCGCGGGCACGCTCAAAATCGAGATCGGCGCAAGCGGTAAGATCGAGGATGTCGTAGCGTTTGCAGCCGGCGAAATACGCTTCGCTGATGTTGCCGCAGCCGATGAGGCCGACTTTTACTTTACGGGGCATGAGATAGGGAGGTGAAAAGCGGGCAATGAGACGGGTGGAGGCTAGAACGTCAATCGCTCGAACACCAAAAGCAGCCAGCGATGGGTCTAAATAATATAATAGTGACGGCCTGACCCCGTTATTGGGGTGGCTTGCCGAAGTGTGCGGCGTGGGCGGCGTAGGCGGCGGAGTCGGCGAGCATCGCATCGATGGTGGCGGCGAGTGGTTCGATGCGCACAAGGCCGGAAAACACCGCCTTGTCGCCAATGGCATCCGTCAGCACAAATGCGGGGCGCTGGTTGATCTGGTGCGCGAAAAATTCCGCGGTGCCGGCCGCCACGCGCGTCTGCACCGCCTCAGATTCGGCGGCGGCGCGCAGTTTTTTCGCGTTCAGCCGGCCGGCTTTCGCGGCGACCGCCACCGCGATGGCCATGTCGCCAATCTTTTGACCTTCGCGCAAACCGGCTTGCACCAGCGCGAGGCGCAGCTCATCGCCGTCGAAGCCGAAGTCGCGGCCCGCCTCCGCGACGAGCCCCGCCGCCTCGTAGTGACCCTTGCGTCGTGCCTCAACCCAGCCCGAGTGCAGCATGAACGGCGAGTGCATTACGGTGCCACCGCTGCGACGGTAGAACCAGTCGCATTGCTCGCGCGAAGCGGGAAAGTCCGCCGGGCTCATCAACGCGATTTTCCACTGAAAATCGATGCGGCCGGCATAGCGTGCCTTGAGCTCGCTCCAAGTAGGCTCGGCCCAAAGGCACCATGAGGAAAAGATTTCGAGGTAGTAGGTGAGGGTGACAGGTTTCATGGCGAAAAAGACCGGGGGTTGCGCTGCCATGCCGGCGGGCCCAGCGGCAGCGTCGGCGGGCCCGGAGCCGGTGGAGCGCTGTGGGCCGCGAGGCGGTTTATTTGCCGAAAAGTTTCTTGAGGCCATCACCGGCTTTCTTGGCGGTGTTGGCGGCGGCGTCTGCCGCGGCTGCGCCGGTGGTGGAACCGACCTGAAGTGCGGCTTTGCCGGTGGCCTCGACGATGCTGCCGAGCACGTTTTTCATCATGGCGGTCACAAGTTGATCAGGCGTGATGCCACCCTCCTTGACGCCGAGATTGTCGAGCGAGAGGGGGGGCAGGGGCAGGGGCAGGGCGGCGGGACCGACGCCGAGCGTGGCCTTGCCGTTGGTGATGCGGAATTTTTTCACGACAAACTTGATGGGCTTGCCCGATTTGGTGGTGGCTTCCTTGCCTCCGCTGCCGGTGAATTCCTCGATGTTCTTCAACAGTTCCTTGATGTTGCTCGAGATGATCTTCGTCTCATAGTTGAACTCCGGCTGGTCGATGATGATTTCGTTGATGACGATGTAGTCGCCGAAGAGGGAGAACGGCTGCATGTCCACCTGCACCCGGCCAAGGTAGAACGCCTTCTCCGCGCTCCAGCCCTTGGGGTTGCCGACGGAGAGCCCGCGCAACGAACCCTTGCCCGAGAGCGGCGAGATGTTGGCCTCGGCCAGCTCGACCTTGGTCTGGGTGAGCTTGGGCCCGAAATTGACCACCCCCGACCGCACGATCGAGCCAAGGAAGAAAGTGAATCCGATATAAACCAACACGGCGATGCCGAGTAGCACAATGAGGACGAGGCGGAGTTTTTTGTTCATGGTGGGGAAGGGCACAGGCTAGGCCCGGCCCGGCGGACGGCAAGTGCCCAAGAGAGTATTTTCGCTTGTCACAACCGCAGTGGCCAAACTCTCTGAACATAAATCTCCCTCATGGCATCCAACTACACCGAAGCCAGCATCAAGACACTCAGCTCCCTCGAACACATCCGCCTCCGCCCCGGCATGTATATCGGGCGCCTCGGCAACGGCAACCACGCCGAGGACGGCATCTATGTCCTGATCAAGGAGACCATCGACAATTCCATCGACGAGTTCACGATGGGCGCTGGCCGGAAGATTGAGGTCGAACTTACCGAGCGCAGCGTGAAGGTCCGCGACTACGGCCGTGGCATCCCGCTCGGCAAGCTCGTGGACTGCGTTTCCATCATCAACACCGGTGCGAAATACGACAGCGAAACTTTCCAGAAAGCCGTCGGCCTCAACGGCGTCGGCCAGAAGGCAGTCAATGCGCTCGCGCTCACCTACCGCGCCCAGGCCATCCGGGATGGCGAGACCAAGGTCGTCGAGTTTTCGCAGGGCAAGCTGAAGTCGCAGTCCAAAGTGACCAAGACCGACGAACGCAACGGCACGCTCATCGAGTTCACGCCCGACGAGGCGCTCTTCGGCAAGGATTTCCGTTTCCGCACCGAGTTCGTCGAGGACATGCTGTGGAACTACGCCTTCCTCAACCGCGGCCTCACGCTCACGCTCAACGGCAAGCCCTTCAAGTCGGAGCACGGCCTGCAGGATCTGTTGACGAAGGAGCTCTCCGGCGAGCCGCTCTATCCCATCATCCATCTTGAGGGCGAGGACATCGAGGTGGCCTTCACCCACGGCAACCACTACGGCGAGGAATACTGGTCCTTCGTCAACGGCCAGCATACCACGATGGGTGGCACGCATCTCGCGGCGTTTCGCGAGGCCCTCGTCGGCACCATCCGCAACCATTTCAAAAAAGAATACGACGCCGCCGACGTCCGCCAGTCGATCGATGCCGCCATCGCCGTGCGCGTGCAGGAGCCGGTTTTCGAGTCGCAGACCAAGACCAAGCTTGGGTCCAACGACATGGGCCCCAAGGGACCGTCGCTGAAGGAATTTGTCGGCAAGTTCATGCAGCAGTCGCTCGACACCTGGCTGCACAAGAACCGCGAGGTCGCCGAGACCATCAAGCGCAAGATCGAGGAGAACGAGCACGAGCGCAAGGAACTCGCCGGCATCCGCAACATCGCCCGTGAGCGCGCCAAGAAGGCCTCGCTCCACAACAAAAAGCTCCGCGATTGTCGCCTCCATCTCGGTGACCGCAACGAACGCGCCGAAGAAAGCACGCTCTTCATCGTCGAGGGCGACTCCGCCGCCGGTTCGCTCACCGCGACGCGCGATGTGCAGACGCAGGCCGTCTTTGCCCTCAAGGGCAAACCGCTTAACACCTACGGCCTCACCAAGAAGGTGATTTACGAGAACGAGGAATTTCACCTCCTCCAGTCGGCGCTGAACATCGAGGAGGGCCTCGACGGCCTCCGTTACAACAAGATCGTCATCGCCACCGATGCCGATGTGGACGGGATGCACATTCGTCTGCTCCTGCTCTCGTTCTTCCTGCAGTTCTTTCCCGACGTCATCCGCAACAACCATCTCTTCATCCTGCAGACGCCGCTCTTCCGTGTCCGCAACAAGAAGCTCACGCGCTACTGCTACTCCGAAACGGAGAAACAGGCCGCCGTCGCCGAATGCGGCGCCGCCCACGAGATCACGCGCTTCAAAGGTCTCGGCGAAATCTCCGCCGGCGAGTTCAAGGACTTTATCGGCGAGAACATCCGCCTCGACCCGGTGAACCTCCACCACCTCTACAGCACCGACGAGCTCCTGAGCTTCTTCATGGGCAAGAACACGCCGGAGCGGCAGGACTTCATCATCGACAACCTCCGGGTGGAAAAAGACCTGATCGAAGCTTAATGCATTTTAACGCGGGGAACACAGAGGACGCAGAGTTCAATCCCATGCATCTGGTTTTTCGTAACTAAAATTTCTTTCCTCTCCGCTCACGTCGCGATCTCCTCGTTTAAATCCAGAACCTCTGCTCTTTCGTCAATGGCCAAGAAAAAACCTACCAAGAAGAACGACCAAGCTGAGCTTCCGCTGGACAGCGGAACTCCAGAGAAACCGGAAATCGGGAACTTGAAGCCGGAAGTTTCGGAAGCTTCCGGTCTCAGGGCACAGGCTCCAGTTCTCCCTGCCGCCACCCCTCAAGTTTCAGGGCTCAGCCCGCAGGTTTTCGACGGCGCCGCCGAGGCGCCGCCTTCGCTGAAGCGCCCCAAAGGTCAAAAGGTCCAAGACGAACAGGCCCCCCTCGCGCAGGCCTACCGCAACTGGTTCCTCGATTACGCTTCCTACGTCATCCTCGACCGCGCCGTCCCGCACATCGACGACGGCCTGAAGCCCGTCCAGCGCCGCGTCCTCCATACCCTCTGGGACATGGACGACGGTCGCTTCCACAAGGTCGCCAACGTCGTTGGTGCCACGATGAAGCTCCACCCGCACGGCGACGCCTCCATCGGCGCCGCGCTCGTGTCCATCGGCCAGCGTGCCTGGCTCATCGAACCCCAGGGCAACTACGGCAACCTCCTCACCGGCGACGATGCCGCCGCACCCCGTTACATCGAGGCCCGCTTGACCGCCTTCGCCAAGGACGTCCTCTTCAACCCGAAGACGACGCGGTGGCAGCTCAGCTACGACGGCCGTAACAAGGAGCCCATCACCCTCCCCGCCAAGTTCCCCGTTGTCCTCCTCGAGGGCGCCGACGGCATCGCGGTCGGCCTCTCGACCAAGATCCTCCCGCACAACTTCAACGACCTCTGCCGCGCGGCCATCAACCACCTCCAGGGAAAAACCTTCCGCATCCTCCCCGACTTCCCGACCGGCGGCACCGCCGACTTCGCGGAATACAACGACGGCGAACGTGGCGGCAAGGTGAAGGTCCGCGCCAAGATCGAGGAGCGCTCCAAATACCTCCTCGCGGTCACCGAGCTCCCCTACGGCGTCACCACCGAGTCGCTCATCGAGTCCATCCTCGCCGCCAACGCCAAGGGCAAGATCAAGGTCAAGCACGTCGACGACAACACCGCCGACAAGGTCGAGATCCTTATCCACCTCCCGCAGGGCGCCGAGCCGGACAAGGTCATCCAGCAGCTCTACGTCTTCACCAGCTGCCAGGTGCAGCTCAACCCCGCCGCTTGCGTCATCGTCCGCGATCCCAAGACCGGTGACGACAAGCCTCATTTCGTCGGCGTCCGCGACATCCTCAAGACCAGCGCCGAGGCTACCCGTGAACTCCTCAAACGCGAACTCGAGATCAAGCTCGGCGAACTCGAGCAGCAGTGGCACTGGGATTCCCTCGAGCGCATCTTCATCGAGGAGCGCATTTATCGTAACATTGAAAAATCGAAAACGTGGGAAAGTGTCCTGACGGAAATCCGGGCGGGACTGAAACCGTTCTTGAAGCAGCTCCGCCGCGAGGTGACCGACGAAGACATCACGCGGCTCACCGAGATCCGCATCAAGCGCATCTCCGCCTACAACCGCTTCCAGGCCGACGAGGCCATGAAGAAGATCGAGGAAGGCATCAAGGAGACAAAGGCGAACCTCAAGAAGCTCACCGAGTATGCCGTCGCCTGGTTCGAGATGCTCCAGGAGAAATACGGCAAGGGCATCAAGCGGAAGACCAGCTATGACGAGATCGAGCAAATCGACGCCGCAGCGGTCGTCTCAGCCAACCAGCGCCTCTACGTCAACCGCGAGGACGGCTTCATCGGCCTCAACTGGCGCCAGCATGAGTTTGTCACCGAGTGCACCATCCTCGACAGCGTCATCACCATCATGAAGGACGGTTCGCTCAAGGTCTCGAAGGTCGCGGACAAGACCTTTATGGGCCGCGAAATTCTGCACGTGGCCATCTGGCCGAAGGAAGGTGACGGCAAGTTCTATACCATGATCTACCGCGACGGCCCTGACGGGAAAACCTTCGCCAAGAAGTTCCAGATCGGCGGCCTCAGCCGCGACAAGCTCTACCCTCTCGCCAAGACCGAGGGCTCCTCGATCGTGTGGCTCGACATCGCCGACAAGGAAAAGGACATGCCCAAGTCGATCCACGTCTCGCTCGACGGCCGCAGTGGCGCCCGCGTCCGCGAACTCGACTTCGACCTCACCAGCATCCCTGTCAGCACTCGCACCTCGAAGGGTCTTACGATCACCAAATGGGCGGTCAAAGAAGTGAAACGCAACGAACTAGCCCTTAAGTGAGGCAGGAGAGGGGCGGCAGGTGGTTTTAGGGCCCCGTCATGGTCCTGCGCCAAGGCTACGGACCACAGGTCTTTCAGATTAGCTGCTTAGCTTAGTAGTCCAAATACGGCCCTAACCATCTTTCGGTTTCGGGCACACTCATGCCTTTGCGCATCGCGTAGTCCTCGACTTGGTCTTGGCTGAGCTTGCCGACGCCGAAGTATTTTGATTCGGGGTGGTTAAAATACCAACCGCTGACGCTGCTGGCCGGAGACATGGCACAGGATTCGGTTAAGCGGATGCCGGTCGCGGCGGTCGCGTTGAGGAGTTCGAAGAGGACGGGTTTGGCGGTATGGTCGGGGCAGGCGGGGTAGCCGGGGGCGGGGCGGACGCCGCGGGATTTCTCGCGGATGATATCCTTCATC
>JAGNQV010000163.1 GCA_017988885.1 Opitutaceae bacterium
AACGTGTTCGAGGGAAAGACCGGGGTCAGCCGGCGGGCGGTGACGCCCTGCGCCATCAATCGACGTAGATTAGGCGTCTCGGCAGGATATTTTTGGCAATAATCCCAGCGAAATCCGTCGAGGGAGATAAGGAGCAGCGGCGACCGGGACTCGACTTCAGGCTCCGTGCCATGGGCGGGTGCGGCCAGGGCGATGAGCAGCAATGCCGGCAGGAATACAGCGTGGAAGCGAAGGAAGTTCCTCATGAGCGAAGAGTGACCAAGGTTGCGCCCCAACCGCCGGTGCGTTCATCGCCCAAGCGAAAGGTGCGGACAAGCGGCGAGCGTTGGAGCAGCGTATGCACAGTGGTGCGAAGCGTGCCGGTGCCTTTGCCGTGGACAATGCGAATTTCGTGGAGCCCGTGTTGGGCGCAGGCCTCGAGATAGGCCGGAATGAGTTCACCTACATCCTGCGGTCGGAAGGTATGCAGATCCAATTCGCCCGTGATGGGGAGTGACACGGCTGAGTCGGCAAGGGGAAGCGACTGCGCGACAGATTTCGCACCGGAAGACATGGAATTTCGCCTGCGGTCGTCAGGCCTGCGGCGGATCATGCCGTTCGTCGGCCGCCGGGAGGGGAACGGGTGGCTTCGGCTTGATGGGTGCAGGCGGGGTTTCAGGCGTTTCGGCGATGGCGCGCTTGAACTCCTCCTCAACGCCGCTGGTGGCCTTTTTAAACTCGCGGATGGATTTACCCAAACCCTTGGCGAGCTCGGGCAACTTCTGACCGCCGAAGAGCAGCAACACGACAAACATGATCATCAGCAGCTCGGGGCCGCCGACGCCTTCGATAAAGGCGAGGTTGTAAGGACTGACACTCAGCATGGTGGCATGTGACTCATGGTTTGGTGAAATGTAACGGAGAAAACGTGCAGCGCAAATGTTGTCTCCTGCCGCTCAGCGCCGGGCCGCATGTTGATTGCGCCATGTGCGGGGATTGGCGCCACTGTGCCGCTTGAATCGCAGGGTGAAATAGAAAGGGTTGTCAAAACCCACTTGGCGGGCAATCGCCGCAATGGGCTCCTGGGTGAACTCCAGCAGCTGCCGCGCCCGGTTCAGGCGTTGCAGTTCTAGGTAGCGTTGGGGCGTCTCGCCTGTCTGGATTCGGAAAAGATGGGCGAAACGCGAGGGCGAAAGACCGCAATGCCGGGCGATGGCGGCGACGGTGAGCGGTTCGGAAAACCGGGCGCAGATGAATTCGAGCGAACGGCTGATGCGGTTGTCGAGGCCGGCGGTGGCGTGCCGGGGGTTGGCGAGGTCGCACCAAAGCAGGATTTCCTCGAGGGCGTTCATGGCCAGCGGCTCGTGGTGGCGACTGGGGCCGGCACTGAGTTGAATCACATCGCGAAAACGCCGGGCGATGCGGGTTTGCGCCTCGCTCCCGGCCAGCGGCAGATGCATGAGGCCGGGAGCGACCTCGGGCCATTCCAGCAATTCCAGCCAAGCCGGCCGGGGAATAAAATGCACCCACAGCGATTCCCAAAGACCCGAACCACGGGTCGTGCCATAGTCATGGAGTGTGCCGGGCTTTAGCAGGATCATATCACCTGCGCGGGCCAGCAATTCGCCGCCAGCGTGGCCATAACGGCCTTGGCCGCCCACGGTGCAAACCAACAACCAGTCGCGGGTGCCTTGTCCGCGGTAGGTTGCATAACGGGGGCCTTTACGAAAGTGCCCTGCGACCAGGGGGCCGGGCGGCGGGGAAGGGGTATCGGGGCGGCGACGCATGGCAGGAGAATGTTATAGGTATTCGGTGGCGGGATTTATTGCCAAAAACCCTTGGCGCTGCTAGTTTATTTGCATGGTTATCGATTCTTCCCCGGTCGCAGATGCCAGTATCCCCGCCCTTGCCGCCCAGTTTGCCCGTGAGGGCTACGCCGTGGCGCGCGGCCTTTTCACGCCGGCGGAGGTCGAGGAGGTGCGCGCGCTGTTCGCGAAGATGCACGCCGAGGGCGTGCCGGGATTCTATGAGCCTGCGCAGCCGCGGGACGGGGTCGAAAATCCCGATGATCCGCTTTACCAGTATCCGCGGGTGATGATGCCGCACCGATTTAATGGGCGGGCGAAGGATTACATGTTGCACCCGCGGGTGGTGGCGTTGCTACGGTCATTCTTCGGGCAGGATCCGGTGGCCACACAGAGCATGTTTTATTTCAAACCACCCGGCGCGCGCGGCCAAGCCCTCCATCAGGACCAGTTTTACCTCCTCGTCGAGCCGGGCACCTGCATCGCGGCGTGGACCGCGATGGACGATTGCGATGTGGAGAACGGCGCGATCTACGTAGTGCCAAAAACCAATGACGCGCCGATCGTGTGTCCGGACATGGCGAATAAGAGTGAAAGTTATACGACCCATTTCGTGCCGGTGCCGAAGGGGCTCAAACCGCAGCTCGTCCCCATGAAGGCGGGCGATACCCTCTTCTTCAACGGCAGCATCATTCACGGGTCCGGCCCAAACCGCTCGAAGACCCGGTTCCGCCGCTCCTTCATCTGCCATTATGCGTCAGGCGATGTGCAGAAAATTTCCAACAGCTACCGGCCGCTGATCCGCATGGATGGATCCGAGTATGAGGTGGCATCCCAGGTTTCCGGCGGTCCCTGCGGGGAAGGCTGGAAGGGTTTGCTGCACTGAGCGGTCGATCCTTACCCAGGCAAAAGCCGGCGAATGCTTCGCCGGCTTTTTTATACCTCTACCTCGACCTGATTGCCGTTCACGAACACGGGAAACGATTCCACGGGATCCATGTTTTTCGGGCAGACGGCGGCACCATTGGCGACATCAAAGGAGATGCCGTGCAGCGGGCAGGTGAGCGTGGTGCCGCGCAACGGGCCGGCGACCATGGAGGCGCCGGCGTGCGGGCAGACATCGTCGATGGCGTGGAACGTGCCCTCGACATTGCAGAGCGCCACGCGGCGGCCGGCGACGGTGAAAGCTTTTTTGGAACCGGGAGGGAAAGCCTCGACGGTGGTGAGGGGATGGCGTTGGGGCATGGTGGGAGGGAAGAGTGTATACGGTGAGGGTGAGTGCGGCTCACTTTACGGTGATGGCCACGGAGAAAACCTGGGTCTTGCCTGGCTCGACGAAATGCAGCCCGACCTTGTTCTCGATCGAGTTGGGCGGTCCCATCCATGGCTCCACGCAATAAAAGGGCGCGGGCTCCCGCTCGCTCCAAGTCACGATCGTGGCGTCAGCGGCCGGCGTTTTGTCCGCGCCGATGCGGAGGTGGATATCCCCGGCATGACCGCGTTCGCCGAAAACGACGGTGTGCTGGGTCAGGCCGAGATGGATGGCATCGATGAGCTCCGGGTTGGCCAGACTCTCCGTTTCCTTGAGGGTGGGGCCGGGAATAAGCAGGCCTTTGCCATCCTGCCGCACCCGCCGTGAGGCCGGGATGCGGATGGCGTAATCGGCTCGGGTCAGACCCTCGGTCCACGGCAACGTGAAATAAAAATGATGCCCCGCGCTCCACGGTAGGGGCATCTTGCCGGAGTTGTGCAGGCTGAGCTCGCAGATGAGGCCGAAGGACTCGAAACGGTAGCGCACCGTGAATTCATAGTCGTAAGGATAGCAGGCCCGCGCTTCTTCGCCGGGGAGGAAGAGCGCGGTGAAGCCACTGGCGTCGCAATGCGTGACACGAAAATCGCCTTGCCGGGCAAGACCATGCATCGGCATCACCCGGCGCACCCCATCAGGCGCCCGCCAAAAATGGATGTCGCCTTGGTCGAAGGAGCGGGCGTTGAAAGGGAAAAGGATCGGGTTGCCGCCACGCATGCGGTGAAACTCATCGAACGATTTCAGCTCCGGCCAGTAGAGCACATCGCGCTCCGAGCCATCGCCGAGCGTGAGACTCCAGTTCATCAGACGGGCGCCTTTTTCAGGCAAGGCGAGAAAGGTGGACTTGCCGACGCGCCAGCGGCTGAGGGTTTGCCCAAGATAGGACACTTTTTCCATGGGTGTCGTGAAATCATCCCCGCGGGTGCCGTGCAATGGGTTTCTGGAAAAAGAACACCGATTTCCAGCATGGTGGCGCTTGCGCGAGAGCAAACTGACCCTAGGCTGTCCGGAATGCTGCGTCTTCTCATGGTGTCACTGCTCGGTTGGCTGGCGCCGGCACTGGTCGCCGGCGAGGTGACACCGGTGCCGGTCGGGCCGGAGGTGGCGGCGTCGTCCGGCCATAAACAGGTGGTGGTGATTCCGGTGCGGGATGAAATCGCCAAACCCGTGCTCTACATCCTGCGCCGTGGGCTGAAGGAAGCCATCGAGCAGAAGGCCGATGTGGTGGTGCTCGACATGAAGACCCCGGGCGGTGCGCTCGATGTGACCTTCGAGATCATGGAGGCCTTGGCCAAATTTCCGGGTCAAACCATCACCTTTGTGAATTCGGAGGCGATTTCAGCCGGTGCGTTCATCTCGGCGGTGACGGATGAGATCTATTTTACGCCCAATGGCATCATCGGCGCGGCGGCCCCCGTGACCGCGACGGGTCAGGATGTCGACAAGACCATGAAGCTGAAAATCGTCAGCTACCTGAAGGCGCGGGTGCGGGCCATTTCCGAAGACAAGGCCTACCGCGGCAAGGTAATCTCGGCGATGATCGATGAGGATTATGAGCTGAAGATTGACGACACGGTGCTCAAGGCAAAGGGCGAGTTGCTTTCACTGACCGCCTCCGAGGCGAGCAAAACCTACGGTGATCCGGCGAAGCCGCTGCTGGCCGCCGGGATTGCGCAGGACATTGATGCGTTGCTCACCGCGAAGTTTGGCCAAGACGGCTATACGGTCACCGTGCTGGAAGTCACCTGGTCGGAGCGGCTGGCCGTGCTGCTCAACGCCATCGCGCCGATCCTACTCGGACTCGGGTTGCTCGCGCTTTTCATTGAGTTCAAGACGCCGGGTTTCGGGATTTTTGGCATTTCCGGCATCGCGCTGTTGGCGGTGGTTTTCCTGAGTAATTTTGTGGCCGGCTTTTCCGGCCACGAGCCGATGCTGGTATTTGCGATCGGACTGGTGCTGCTGGCGGTGGAGATTTTCTTTTTTCCCGGCATCGTGATCATGGCGCTGACTGGTCTGGCGCTGATGTTGAGCTCGCTCGTCTGGGCGATGGCTGACATCTGGCCGAATCAGCCGGTTTCCTTTTCGGGCGAGCTGTTTCTGCAGCCGATGATGAATGTGGGCTTGGGCCTGCTGCTCGCCGCCGTGCTGGCCGTGCTGTTGTTGCGGTTCCTGCCGCGCGGGTGGTTCTGGGGCCGCATGGTGCTCGAGACCGCCGTGTCTGTATCAGCGCAAACGGCCGGCGGGGCGTCGCCGGCCGATGTAGCGCAGGGCAGCTTGGTGGGTCGCCGGGCGCTGGTGGTCACTGCGCTCCGACCCTTCGGTCACGTGGAGATCGACGGCCGGCGTTTCGAGGCGCGCGTTGGCGTGGGCTCGGTGGAAACCGGCGCGGCGGTCGTGGTGGAAGGGCACAGCGATTTCGGGCTGAAAGTCGAGAGGGCCGATTCATGAACACGATCATCCTGCTTTTTCTGGCCGGGGTGGTGCTGCTCGTCTTCGAGGTGATCACGCCCGGGGCGGTGCTCGGAATCCTCGGCGGGCTCGCCATGCTGGGCGGCTGCGCGGTGGCGTTTCATCTTTATGGAGTGACCGGTGGCAGCATCGCCGCGGCGGTGGGCTTGGGTATTCTCGCGCTGGCGCTTTACGTGGAGTTCGTGCTGTTGCCGAAAACCAAGGTCGGCCGGAAGATGTTCCTGCACCGGACCGTCGAGGCGATCAGCCAGCCGCCGATCGCGGCGCCCGAAACGGTGGTGGGCAAAGACTGCGAGTCCCTCACCATGCTCGCCCCGAGCGGCTATGTGCTACTCGAAGGCCGCCGCTACGAAGCTTTTTCCCAGTCCGGTCTCGTGCCGAAGGGCGTGAGCCTGCGCGTGACTGGCGTCGATAATTTCCGCCTCATCGTCAATAAATCCCTATCATGAACCCATCCCTCATCGTCTTCGTTGTCCTCGGTATCGCCGGCCTGATCGTCGCCGGGATCATCCTTTCGTTTTTCAGTGTCTGGCTGCGGGCGTGGCTGGCCGGCGCTTCGGTCAGCATGCTCAACCTCGTGGCCATGCGCCTGCGGCAGGTGCCCTACAGCGTGATGGTGGATGCGCGTATTCGCGCCACGAAAGCCGGCATCAAGCTCTCGATCGACGAAATCGAGGCGCAGTATCTGGCGGGCGGCAACGTCCTCGCCTGTGTGCACGCGCTCATCGCCGCCCAGAAGGCCGGCATCACCCTCGACTGGCAGCGTTCCTGCGCGATCGATCTGGCGACGAAGGGCTCGGGCAAGTCCGTGGAGGAAGCTGTGCGCACCTCCGTGGACCCGAAGGTCATCGACTGCCCGAATCCGGAGAGTGGCCGCACGACGATCGACGGCGTGGCGAAGGATGGCATTCAAGTGAAGGTCAAGGCGCGGGTGACGGTGCGCACCCACCTCGACCGCTTCGTCGGTGGCGCCAAGGAGGAGACGATCATCGCCCGCGTCGGCGAGGGCATTGTTTCCACCATCGGCTCGTCCGAAAGCTACAAGGTCGTGCTCGAGTCGCCCGACAGTATTTCCAAGACGGTGCTGGCCCGTGGTCTCGATGTGGGCTCGGCCTTTGAG
>JAGNQV010000164.1:0-3657 GCA_017988885.1 Opitutaceae bacterium
TGCAGGACCGGCCGTCTTCCTGCACCACGCGCAGGCCGAGGATCAGCTTCCCCGGCGTGGCGCCACCAATGCCTTCACAACAAACATGGTAGAGAAACGCGCATAACATCCCGACAAAGTAGCTGGCCGCAGAATCTGTCTGAATCTTTTCAAGCCAATCCGCGCCGATCTTTCCGGTGGCCTGAAGCACGGCAAAAACAATGCCGCAAATAATCCCACCAATAAAAGTAATCACAAACACGCAACCCAGGTCGATGACCCGGGCGGCGAGCCGGATGCCAAAGCCGGCACCGGCGGGAATGAGCGAATTTGATATTACCGGCGGAGCGGCTGCTTCATTATAGGGGCGCATAAAGAAAGTGACGGATGCGGGATGCCGTCTCAGCGAGACACAGTAAATAACTGCACGGTAAAGCCGGGGTGGTGTATTCTTCCCGTGTGGAAAAACGGGAGCCCCAGCTAGGACGGCGGCGGGCCGGTGAGCAATGATGCATTACTGATAGCGGTAAGCGCAAAGCTTTAAGCCACGAGCATTCAGCACTCAGCTCAGAATGAATGGTCTTGCTGGACTTGGCGGTGAATCAGAAGCTTAACGCTTACGGCTTATCGCTGACAGCTTCCCTGTTCCTATCCGGTTTCAAATGCCGCGGCGATTGGCGGGGCGGAACGACTCCTGCTATGCTCACGGCACTATGGGCTACAAGAAAATCGTCATGGAACTGGACAAGAAGATCGCGCTGGTCGCTCACGACCACAAAAAGCGCGACCTCATCGAATGGGCGAAGTTCAACCGCGACCTCCTGGCACACCACAAGGTCTATGCCACCGGCACCACCGGCCAGTTGCTGGAGGAACAGCTCGGCTTTCCCATCATCAAGCTCCAAAGCGGCCCGCTCGGCGGTGACCAGCAGATCGGCGCGAAGATCGTGGATGGTGACATCGACTTTCTCATCTTCTTCTGGGATCCGCTGGAACCGCAGCCGCACGATCCTGACGTGAAGGCGCTCCTGCGCATGGCCGTGGTCTGGAACATCCCGATCGCTTGTGACCGCGCCTCGGCGGACTTCATGATCTCGTCACCGCTGATGGATGCCAAATACTCGCGACTCGTGCCCGACTACGACATCTACCGTTCACGGGTGATTCCGAGCAGGATTGACGAAGCTGAACCCGCGTCAGTGCCGGCGATTCGCATCGCTACACCGGCGCCGTTTGGGCGTCCGGAGGAGAAAAAGGCGAGCTGAGTGGACTAAATTAACCGCTGATGAACGCTAATCGGCGCTAATCACGAGCGGTAGCGCAATAGGACGATGGGCCGCAAAAGAATTAGACGAGCAAGCCGTGCTTAACCACGGATTCCGCGGATGAGCACGGATTGATCATGACTGAGATAATCCAAGGTATGAAAGAGGATGCCGGTCAGGATGGATCCGTGGCCATCCGTGTAATCCGTGGTCAAAATAACTTCGGATCAGCATGCATCGGTGGTTAAACTCCTTGTCGCTCCGGAAATTTCGGACGAAATGATGCCCGGCGATGCCTTCCCAACCCATTCCCGGTTCCTCCGGCGAAATTCTCACCTGCCTGCCGTCGGCCTATCAGCCGCACGCGGCGACCGGTCTGCTGCACCTGCCACGCTTCATCGCGAAGGCCAAATACGTGAAGGCACACGGCGCTTTGCCGGCCAGCTACGCGAAAAACTACAAGCGCGGCATGGATCGTTTTCTCTGTTTGCATCTCGGCATTGAGCCGAGCGCGGTCGAAAAAATCGTGCACGCGGCGGCCGATGACACGGAGATCGACGCGAAGTTGAAGGAAATTTTTCCCGCCGACGTGCGTGCGGCGGAGTGGAACCGCAGTTACGTGCAGAAGGGCATGACGCCAAGCGGCCGCGAATTTTTGCAAGAGGCGCTGACCGCGATGGGCTGCGCCGATCGCGTCGAATCGATTGCCAGCGTCGTGGACCTGATCGAGTTTGATGAAGGCCGCCTGACGTGAAAAGCGGCCGTTTTACCTGCTAAAAAGCAAAAAAAGAGCCGCTCCACAAAGGGAGCGGCTCACGATTTTAGAAACGGCGAAGAGCTTACTTCTTCTTGCTCTTGGCTGCTGCTTTCTTCGCGGGTTTCTTCTTGGCGGCTTTCTTGGCCATATGTGTTGCTCCGTATTGTGGGCTTTAGGTTACTGATCTCGCCACGACTAACGTGTCGTGCACGAGTTTCATTTTGTAAACTCATCGTTCTTTGGAATGTGCGCAACATTATTGCGCGCGGATTTTCATTTTTTTAGTTTTCGAAAAATTCACGCGCGCGGAATTTTTTCCGCGGAATTTTTTCGGCGTGCGGAAAAATCAGGCACGCGCACGCCGCACTCATACCACCGCACCCGGTGCGGTCGCGGGATCCGCGTGCTGCGTGATGACATGACGCAACGTCGCCAGATTTTCGCGCACGAGTGCGCCCATAGAACCGCACTTCAGGTAGTCGGCGCGTTGATAATGTTCGGCCAGGCTTTCGCGCAGCGCGTGCACTTTTGCCTCGGGGGCGAGCACATCGCGGCCCATCTCGTCGAGCAGTCCGGCGAGGCGCACGGCGGCGAGATCAGCGCGGTGCAACATGAGGGTTTGCTCCTCCCGCTGGTATTGCAGCGCGGTCTGCACGTGCAGGTGTTTCGTGCAAAAGGCGACCAAGGGCGCGTTTTCCTTGAAAAACTGCGGCAGATAGAAATTTTTCCGGCCGTTGTAGGACTGCTGGTCGAAATCCATGGCGCGAATGCGCACCTGCGCTTCCTCGAAGTCGGGCGTCACGACGAAGACAAAGTTGTAGGAGCGCATGTCGCCGAGCAGGCGCACGAAACAGCGCTCATTGAACTTCACCAGTTCCTTCGCCACCCGGATGGGCTTCAACTCGTGGTTCGTCAGCCACCGGTCGATGAACATGTCGCCGGGGATGCCGGCAATGTGCTCCTCGACGAGGGTGTTGCCATGCGTGAGGTAGTTGAGCCGGTTGGGGGAGAGCAGGTGCTCGAGTTCGAGGCCGTAGATGCGCGACGCGTCGGCCCGTTTCACGTAAAAATAGTCCTGGTTGTCGTTGTAGGCGTTGACGACCCGCACGCGGAAGGGCGTAGAGTTGCCAAAACTGCAGAAATCCACGCGATCAACGTAAAGATGCTGCACGATGGAGAAGTCGCCATCCACTTTCAGCAGGGCGTAGATGCGTTTCAGGTCCTCGTAGAGCGCCCCCATCTCGTCCGCGCGATAAATGACCGTGTCCCAGAGCGTGGGCCGGCCCGCGGCGTCGACCAGGGGGATGGCCTCGATGAAGCCGTGCAACCGCGCGTAGTTGGCGGGAAGTTCGCGCTCGCGCCGATAGCGGCGCAGGTAGGCGCGCAGCCCGTCGCTGACCGGCAGGCTCGGTTTTTTGGGCGTCGCCGCGGAAAGGGATTCGTCCGTGACCATGACGGTCACGCTACCCCGGCAGGCGGGAGTGGCAAACTTTCGCGGAGTAAGGTGGCGCCGGCTTACCAGCAAACCGGCTCGCGAGTTCCGCTTAGGCGCCGCCCTGCGCGAACCAACGGGCGACGGTGGCGTTGGGGGCTGCGACGGACTGCACCTTGCCGCCGTCGCGCAGTGAATCCGTCGCGGCACAACCGGCGGCGATA
>JAGNQV010000164.1:3757-6681 GCA_017988885.1 Opitutaceae bacterium
GCTCGCGAGTTCCGCTTAGGCGCCGCCCTGCGCGAACCAACGGGCGACGGTGGCGTTGGGGGCTGCGACGGACTGCACCTTGCCGCCGTCGCGCAGTGAATCCGTCGCGGCACAACCGGCGGCGATACTTTCGCGGGCCGCGATCGGCGAGGTGTCGGTGTGGCCGCCGGAACGCGCATAGCGCAGGAATTCGGCCATGATCTTGGGGTCGGCGCCGCCATGGGAGCCTTTTTCCACGCGAAACTTATAGGTCTTGTCACCCTGCGCGTTGTAACTGGCCCGCCGGTTCCAGAGTTTGAGGTGGGTGCCGGGCTCGCCGTTGCCGAAGTTTTCGAGCCGGCCCTCGGTGCCGATGACGGTGTAGTTGCGCCAGTAGTCGGGGGTGTAGTGGCACTGCGCGTAGGTGGCGAAGACGCCGTTATCGAGCTGCATCTGCATCGAGCTCAGGTCTTCAACGTCGATGCGGTGGTTGAGGCCCCGCATTTTCGTAGGCGGAAAATCCTTGAGCCGCATGGCCTGCACATCGGGCCGGCGCGGGCCTTTCACCGGCGGCAACCGGCCGGGCAGGGCCCCAAAGAGCGTGAGGCCGCCGAGTGCGCTGACTGTGCGGCTGTAACCGCCGCAGAGCCAGTGGATGACATCGATGTCGTGCGCGGCTTTTTGCAGGAGCAGGCCGGTGGTGTAGCGGCGCTCGGCGTGCCAGTCGCGGAAATAGAAATCGCCGCCGTGCCCGACGAAGTGCCGGCACCAGCAGGCTTTCACCTCGCCGAGGACCCCGGCGTCGATGAGCGCCTTCATCTTCCGCACGAAGGCCATGTGCCGCATGTTATGGCCGACGTAGAGCCGGGCGCGGTGCTTTTTCGCGGCGAGCAGGATGCGATCGCAGGCTGCGGTGGTCAGCGCCATCGGCTTTTCCAGATAGAGGGCCAGCCCGTGCTGGAGCACGGCGAGGGCCTGCGCTTCGTGCAGGAAGTCCGGTGAACCGATGATGACGGCGTCGAGCGGGCGGGCGAGGAGGGCGTCGATGGCGTGCGTCGTAAAGACCTCCGGCCCGAACTCCGTGCGATTGCGCGCGAGGGTGGCGGGATTGATATCGCAACAGGCGACAATCCGGGCGCCTTTCCCGGGTTGATGGGCGATGCGGGCGAGCCAGCCGCCGCGACCGCCGGAACCGATGACGCCGATTTGCAGATCGTTGTTTTTCATGGGGGAAAGAGTTTGAAGTCAGGCCATGGGGCCGGGTTGGTGCTGGCGCCGGTAGTCCAGCGGTCGCAATCCCCGCGTGTGCGCGGCGAAGGCGGCGTAGAAGGGCGCCACGGACGAAAACCCGCTCTCCATCGCGACGTCGAGCACCTTTAATTCCGTGGTGATGAGGAGCCGCTGGGCGTGGGACACGCGCAGACGCGTGAGATATTCCCACACGCTGGCACCGCATTGCCGCTTGAAGACGCGCATGAGATATTTCGGGTGGAGTTTGGCGTCGGCAGCGATGGCCTGCACGGTGAGCGGCTCGCGGTAGTGCTGTGCGATGAAACGCGTGACGCGGGTGATCTGGCCGGCACCGGCCTCACCCGCGGGCCGGCCGGTGCGGCGCGGTTTGGCCGGCATGCTGAGGGCGAGGCGGTGAAAACGCGCTTCCATCTCCAACTGCAAGACCCGTTGCCGCGCCGGATCAGCGCTGGCGGCGTCGGCCAGCCAGCGCTCGAGTTGCGGCTGGTCGGCCGGATCGAGCGGGCCGGCGATGATTTCACCCCGCAGCAAGCGGTCGGAGAGGGCGTTCGGCAATCGCCACTGCAAGCACCAGCCGAGCGGCAGGGTGATCCAGATCCCACCGGCAATAATGCCGGGCGGCAGCGTCTGGTGCGGCACACCGCCCCACAGAACCGTGAAACGGCCGGCTTCGATCGTGACCACGGTGCCGCCATGCAGGTAGGAGAAACTGCCCGAGAGCAGGAAGTTCACCTCGATGTCGGGGTGCGTGTGCGGCACCGGCATTACGCCGCTGAGGCGCATCCGCCAGATGCGAAATCCGAGCGCCTGCTCGTGGCGATCGGTCGGAGTGGGCGGCGGAAAGCGACGGGGCATGGTTACTATTAAAGAATAACTTGGAACTATCCGGAAAGAAGTTTCTGAATAGTTCAGCTAAACTGCTGTCTTATGGAACAACGCTTTCTACCCCACAACACGATGCCCCCGCTCGTCAACGTGCCCGAGGCCCGCGTGCCGACGGCGCTCGAAGAATATCTCTTCGACCTGCAAGGGTATGTCGTCCTGCGCGGCGTGCTCTCGAAGGCAGAAGTCGCCGATGCCAACGCGCGCATCGACACCATCCCGCGCGCCCTGCCGCGCAAGGGCTGGCACGGCTGGGTGCAGCGCGAGGATCATCCCGAGCACCGCGGCATCAGCTACCAGCAGGTCTATGAGCTCGGCGGCACCTTCGAGCGGATGATCGACCATCCAAATTACATCAACCATGTGCTGCGCTTCATCGGAGGCCACGATACCTTCGACTACCATCACGGTCCGGCGTTCATCGACGAGAATTTCTACACGATCCGCGGACCCGGCGAGTGCATCACGCTGCACGCGGGCGGGCATGACCGGGCCAAGCGGATGGCGTTCGGTTATCATAACGGCCGTTTCCAGTGCAACCAGATCAACGTGCTCATCGCCTTTACCGACATCGGGCCGGGTGACGGGGCGACGATGGTCATCCCCGGTTCGCACAAAGCGAATTTCATCCATCCGGAATTTCTCCGCCCGACCCGCGCGGACGAATGGAAGGACGGCACCAACGGCGGCTCGGTGGACGGGGTGCCCGGAGCCATCGAAGCGCACATGCAGGCGGGTGATGCCCTCGTGTTCGTCGATGCGATGAGCCATGGCTCGGCCCGGCGCGTGAATGCCGGCGAGCGCAAGATCGC
>JAGNQV010000026.1 GCA_017988885.1 Opitutaceae bacterium
GCTGGCTCAGCATGAACGCCGAAAGCTTCAAGGCCAACGTCAACCGTCTCCCGACGCGCGACGAGATGGAGCAGGGCATCAACGAGCAGCTCATCGTCGAGTTCTACTCGCGCTTCTAAGCGGCCACCTTTCATCACTCACACCCTCAACGCTCAATACCCAGAGTTCTTCGCCATGCCAAATCGTCTCGGAAAGTTCGAACTCCCCAATAAGCTCACCAAAGTCGAGGAAGGCTCCACGCCGACCTATGCCAAGTTCATCGCCGAGCCTTTCGAGGCTGGTTATGGCCACACGGTCGGCAACTCGCTCCGCCGCGTGTTGCTCAGCTCCATCGAAGGCGCCGCCATCTCGTCGATCAAGATCGACGGCGTCAGCCATGAATTCCAGAGCATCGACGGCGTCGTCGAGGATGTCACCGACATCGTGCTTAACCTGAAGAAGATTCTCATCGTCTCCCAGAAGCGCGAGTCTTTGACCCTGCAGATCAAGGTCACCAAGGCCGGCGCGGTCACTGCGGGCGATATCCAGGCGGACGCCAATATCACCATCGTGAATCCCGAGCAGGTCATCTGCACGCTCGACTCCAAGAAAACTTTCGAAGCCGAGGTCGAAATCAAGACCGGCCGCGGCTACTACCCCGGTGAAGCCAACAAGAAGGAAGAGCAGGCCATCGGTGTCATTCCGATCGACTCCCTCTTTTCTCCGGTGCGTCTCGTCAAGTATGCCGTCGAGGCTACCCGCGTCGGTCAGATCACCGATTACGACAAGCTCATCCTTGAGATCTGGACCGACGGTCGCATCACGCCGGACGACGCGCTCAAGCAGTCGGCTTCCATCCTCAAGCATCACATCGAGGTCTTTGATCGCGTCAGTGAGGAGACCTACGAGTTCGAGAACCAGCAGTCCGAGGTCAGCGAGGAGCAGAACAAGCTCCGCAAGCTCCTCAACATGTCGGTCAACGAAATCGAACTCTCGGTCCGTGCGGCCAACTGCCTCAACAACGCGAACATCACCACGGTCGGTGAGCTCGCGATGAAGTCTGAGCAGGAGATGCTCAAGTATCGCAACTTCGGCAAGAAGTCGCTCAACGAAATCAAGGACAAGCTCGAGGCCCTCGGCCTTTCGCTGGGCATGAAGTTCGACGAACGCCTCCTCGATACCAAGAAAGAAGCTTGATCCAAATTTTACGGCTCTCGCGCCGTCCGCTGCCGCCACACGCTGCGACCGGATTGCCGATCGGGAACCCTTAAAAAACCAAACCAATGCGTCATAAAAAACATCGTTCCTCTCTGGGCGTCACCCGCGAGCACCGCTCGGCCATGCTGTCGAATCTCGGCGCATCGCTGATCACTCACGGCCGCATCAAGACCACCCTCACGAAAGCCAAGGCGCTTCGTCCCTTCATCGAGAAGGTTATCACCAAGGCCAAGCAGGCTGCGGCGAAAACCGAACCGAAGGACGCGGTGCATCTCCGCCGTCTCGCGCTCGCTTCCGTGCGCGACGAGAATGCGATCACCCTGCTTTTCAATGAAAAGCACAAGGAGTTCACCAATCGCAGCGGTGGTTACACCCGCATCTACAAGCTTGGCGCCCAGCGCCTTGGCGACGCGGCCGAGCTCGCCCTGATCGAATTGGTCAAGGCGGATGATGCCGGTTACAAGAAGTCCAAGGGCAAAAAGTCGCCCAAAGCCAAAAAGGCCCCGAAGGCCGAAGCTGCGGCTCCCGCTGCGCCCGAGGCCGCCCAGGCTGAAGGCGAAGTCAAGGGCTGAGCCCGGCAGAAAATATTCTCTCCAGCAACGCGTCGAAGTTTATCTTCGGCGCGTTTTTATTTAGCCTCTGCCTCATGCTCGAACTGCCCCTTGCCGCCGTCATCTATTGCACGCTGGTGGCCGGCGTGTTTGGGGGGTTGTGGCTGTATTACGACCGGCGTGAACGCGACCGTTTCGAGGGTCAGCGCCGGAAGACCACCTTCCATTGCATTCGCTGTGACCAGCTTTATTCCGCCCCCGCCGGCACCGAGCTCTGCCCGTGCCCGCGTTGCGGCCATGAAAATGTCCGGCTGAAGTTCTAGCGCGATTGACAGGCCGGCCCTGCATTCGTGTTGATTCACCCTTTCACTTCTTTTCCTCCGCCATGACCCAGACCATCGCCGTCCTCGACTTCGGTTCGCAGCTTACCCAAGTCATCGCCCGCCGCATCCGCGAAAGCCAAGTTTACTCCAAGATCTATCATTTTGCCACGCCCGCGGCGAAACTGCGTGAGGAAGGCGTGATTGGCATCATTCTCTCGGGTGGGCCGCAAAGTGTTTACGCGAAGACCGCGCCCCATCCTGACCCCGAGATTTTCCAGCTGGGTGTGCCGGTGCTCGGTATCTGCTATGGCGTGCAACTGATGGGGCATTTTCTGGGCGGCACAGTGGCTCAAAGCCGGGAACGCGAATACGGTCACGGTCATCTTACGATCCGGAAACCGGGCAAGCTCTTCGCCGGCCTGCCCCGTAAGCTTCGCATCTGGAACTCCCACGGCGACAAACTCACGAAACTGCCTCCCGGTTTTGTGGCGACCGCCATTTCCGAAAATTCGCCGTTCTCCGGCATCGAGGATGCCAAGCGTGGCTTTTACGGCATCCAGTTTCACCCGGAGGTATTCCACACCGAACGTGGCGTGGACATGATCCGCAATTTTCTCGTCCGGGTGTGCAAGGCGCGGCAGGACTGGACGACCAGTGATTTCATTGCCCATGCGGTGGCGGGCATCCGCACCAAGGTCGGCAAATCACGTGTGCTGCTTGGCTTGTCGGGTGGCGTGGACTCCTCGGTGGCGGCCGCGTTGTTGCACAAGGCCATCGGCCGGCAGCTCACCTGCGTGTTCGTGGACAACGGCCTGCTGCGCAAGGGCGAGCGTGCCGCGGTTGAGTCGCTCTATCACCGGAACTTCAAGATTGATCTCCGGGTCGTG
Source organism: Opitutaceae bacterium (assembly GCA_017988885.1). Classification (GTDB taxonomy): domain Bacteria; phylum Verrucomicrobiota; class Verrucomicrobiia; order Opitutales; family Opitutaceae; genus UBA2377. Next base: position 2,959 of record JAGNQV010000026.1, read on the forward strand.
GATGCGTCGGCGCTTTTCCTGCGCCGGCTCAAGGGCGTCAGTGAGCCCGAGCAAAAGCGCAAAATTATCGGCCGCACCTTTGTCGAAGTGTTCGAAAAAACCCTCAAGTCCATCAAGGGTCGCGCCGAGTTTCTCGGCCAAGGCACGCTTTATCCCGATGTGATTGAGAGCGTTTCCATTGCCGGTAATCCTGCCTCCCTGATCAAGACGCACCACAATGTCGGCGGCCTGCCCGAGCGCATGAAGCTCAAGCTCATCGAGCCGTTGCGCGAGCTTTTCAAGGACGAGGTGCGCGCGGTGGGTGCGGCACTGGGTTTGCCCAAGGAAGTGGTCTGGCGTCAGCCTTTCCCGGGACCGGGCCTGGGCGTCCGGGTCATGGGCGACATTACGCCGGCCAAGCTCGAAATCCTCCGCAATGCCGACGCGGTCCTGCAGGATGAAATGATGGCTTCGGGCTACTATTGGAAGGTCTGGCAGTCCTTTGCCGTCTTCCTGCCGGTGAAGACCGTGGGCGTCTTTGGCGACGAGCGCACCTATGACTACGTCATCGCGCTCCGCGTCGTGGAGAGTATTGATGCGATGACCGCCGACTGGGCGCGCCTGCCGCACGAGCTGCTGCAAAAAATTTCCAGTCGCATCACCAACGAGGTGCGGGGAGTTTCCCGGGTCGTCCTTGACATCAGTTCCAAGCCGCCGGCTACGATTGAGTGGGAATAACCATTGCCCGGCATTGCTTGGGCCACCGTTTGCTCCAAACTGCCAACCATCATGATCAAAACTCTCCTGTGCCGCAGCGGCGTTATCCTTGCCGCCGGTTTATTTGTGCTGCAAACCGCGGCGGCGGAACCTGCCATGATTGCGAAAGCCCGCGCCTACCTGGGCGGTGACACGGTGCTGAGCAATGTTTCCTCCATTCATTACCAAGGAAAATTGTTCTTGGCTGCGGCCGATCCAGCGAAGGCGCCGGAAGAAGTCGGGGTGGATATCATTTTTCAAAAACCCGACCGCCAGCGCAGCGTGCTCACGGCGGAGAAGCGCATCGAAATCACCGCGCTGGATGGTTACGAGGCTTGGCAGAAAGTGGAGGATCCGAAAGACCCCACGCGTTGGACGATGAATCTGCTCGGTCCCGATCAAATCAAAAGCCTCCGGGCCAATGCGTGGGAAAACCTGTCCTTCTTCCGTGGCCTCGAAGGCCGGCGCGGCACGATTGAGGATCTGGGCACGGTGACGGCCGATGGGGTGGCGTGCCGCAAGCTCGCCTTTGTGCACTCGCCGGAAGTGGCATTCTATCGCTACTTCGATGAAGCCACGGGCCGCTTGGTGCTCACCGAGACCGCGCAGGGGGAATCCATTCGCGAAGAGGGCCTGATCATGGCGGGGGGCGTCAAATTTCCCCAAACCCTCGTGACCACGATGCGGCAGCCCGATGGTTCCGCGCTGAAGATCACGATCCGTTTCGAAAAGATCACGGTCAACGAGACCTTTGCCGACAGCCTTTTTGCGGTGCCATCATTTGGTTTTCGCTAAGCTAGGCGGTGCGAACGCGATCCAACCTATTGCCCCTTCATTTCCGTGCGCACGCTTCATTACAACGCCAAGACTTTTGCCGATGAGCTCGCGGCGTTTTGCCGTAGCGCGGTGGTTTCGCCAGAGATCGCGGCCTCGGTTTCAGCTATTCTGGCCGATGTCAGGGCGCGCGGTGATCTGGCCGTTGCCAACTACGCGGCCAAGTTCGACGCGGCCAAGCTGCGCTCCCGCGATTTTCGTGTCACCGCCGCCGAACTCGCGGCGGCGGCCAAGCGGTTGCCTGCCGCCGAAAAGCGCGCCCTGCGCGAGGCGTATGCCAGCATCCTTGAGTTTAATCGACACGGCCTGCCCAAGGCATGGAACGCCCGCAATCGGCAGGGTGCGCAGGTCGGCGAGAAGCATGACCCCATTCGCCGCGTGGGCCTCTATGTGCCGGGTGGCCAGGTCCCGTTGGTTTCGACCGTGTTGATGACGGCGACGCTCGCGCAGATCGCGGGTTGCCCGGAGATTGTGGTCTGCACCCCCTCCAATTCGCACGGTAAGGTGGCCGATGGCTTGTTGGCGGCATTGCACCATGTCGGCGTGACGGAAGTTTATCGGATTGGCGGCGTGCAGGCGATTGCCGCCATGGCCTATGGCACCGAGAGCATTCCCGCGGTGGACAAGATTTTCGGTCCGGGCAATGCCTACGTTTGCGAAGCTAAGCGGCAGGTCTTTGGTGCGGTGGGCGTCGATTCACTGCCCGGTCCTAGCGAAGTGATGATCATCGCTGATGAAACCGCGCGGGCGGATTTTGCCGCCGCTGACCTGCTCGCGCAGGCTGAGCACGGCTCAGGGCGCGAAAAAATCTATCTCGTCGCGACCTCTGCGGCCATCATCGCGGCCGTCGCCGCTGAAATTACGCTGCAACTGGGGCAGCTCAGCCGGGCGGAGAAAACGCAGCGCGTGCTGGAAAATGGGTTTCTTGCCATCGAGGTGACCAACCTGGCGCAGGCGGTGGCCGTGGCGAATTATGTCGCTCCCGAGCATCTGGAGTTGCTCGTGCAGGAAGCAGCGGTAAAGAAACTGACGAAGGCCATCACGACCGCCGGGGCCATCATGATCGGCAATTATACGCCGACGGCGCTGGGCGATTTCACGGCGGGCCCCAGCCATGTGTTGCCAACGGGGCGGACGGGACGATTTTTCAGTGGTTTGCGCGTGGCGGATTTTTTACGCCGCACGAGCATCGTGCGCTATGACCGGGCCAGTGTGCGGGCCGGGCACAAGGTGGTCGCCGCCTTCGCCGCCATGGAGCAACTCGATGCGCATGGCCGCTCGGTCGCGGTGCGGGCAGAGAAATAAGCCGTTGTGAGCCCCGATTCACTTCAATCCTTGGCGCTGCCGCACGTCACGCGGCTGCACGCCTACACACCCGGTCTGCAGCCGACGGAACCGGGCTGGACCAAGCTTAACACCAACGAATGCCCGTATCCGCCGAGCCCGCGCGTAGCCGAGGCAATTCGCCGCGAAGTCGGGGAGGACGGTAACGCGCTCCGGCTTTATCCGAACCCGAAGAGTGCACCGCTGCGTGCGGCGGTGGCGGCTCTACATGGCTTGGAGGCGGCCAATGTCTGCATCGGCAATGGCTCGGACGATATTCTCAACCTGCTGATTCGTTGTTTCTGCACCCAGGCCGCGGCGGCTGGTTTTACCCTGCCGAGCTATTCGCTTTATCCGGTGCTGGTCGCCATTCAGGACGGGCGCAGTGCAGTCATCGAATTTGAGCGTTCGATGCGGCTGCCGCTGGAGAAAATTGCCGCGTCGAACGCCAAGGTGTTTTTTCTGACTTCGCCCAACGCGCCGACCGGCGTGGCCTTCAGCAACACCGAAATCGAACGGCTGCTCCAGTCGTTTCACGGCCTGCTGGTTGTGGATGAGGCCTATGCGCCCTTCGCCCGCGAAAACGCGGTGCCCTTGCTCACCCGCTACCCCAATCTCGTGGTGGTGCGCACGCTTTCGAAAGCCCACGCCTTGGCCGGCATCCGGGTGGGCTATGCGTTGGCCAACCCGACGGTCATCGACCTGTTGGATCGCGTGCGAGATAGCTACAATGTCAGCCGGCTTTCGCAGGCGGCGGCGCTCGCGGCGATTGGCGACTCGGGCTACTATGCCGGTGTGGTGGCCAAGGTGTGCGCCACGCGGGACCGTGCGATTCGGACCTGGGTGGATCGGGGTTGGTTCACTTACCCCACGGAGGCAAATTTCATCTTTACCGAGCCAAAGAATCGCCAGGGCGACTGCGGTCCCGCGGTGGCGAAGTCGGCCTATGATTTCCTCTACGCGCGCAAGGTGCTCGTGCGCTACTTCCCCAGCCATGCCTTGACCGCTTCGTTTCTGCGTATCAGCGTCGGCACGGATGAAGAGATGCTCGTCCTCCAAAACACCCTCGAAGCATGGCTAAAGCACGCATAGCGACCATCAGCCGCAAGACGGCCGAGACCGACATCGTATTAAAACTCGAAGTCGACGGCACTGGCGTGGGCAAGATCAGCACCGGCGTGCCGTTTTTCGACCACATGCTGACGCTGTTTGCCAAGCACGGGTTGTTCAATCTCGACGTGCAGGCCAAGGGCGACAACGACGTGGATTATCATCACACGGTGGAAGACGTCGGCTTGGTGTTGGGCGAGGCATTCAAACAGGCGCTGGGCGACAAGCTCGGTATCCGCCGGTATGGTTTTTTCCTGCTGCCCATGGATGAAACACTGGTCCGCGTGGTCGTCGATCTGAGCGGTCGCGCCTGTTTGGTTTACGATGCGACGGCACCGACGATGTTCATTCGTGACTTCAATCTCGTGCTGGTGAAAGAATTTTGCCGTGCCTTCAGCAATGCGCTGGGCTGCAACCTGCACGTGCAGCTGGAGCACGGCGAGGAGCCGCATCACGTGGCCGAGGCCATTTTCAAAGGTCTGGCGCGCGCGCTCGACGTGGCGACGCAGATTGACGAACGCACGGCCGGCCAATTGCCGAGCACCAAGGGTTCGCTCTAAAGCGGCTTGCCGTCCTTCACCCACGCCAGCCCATAGTCCCTTTGCTCGGGGCGGGGATGTCCGCCGGGGCCATAGCCACCGGCGTCGAGCGCGATGCGCTCCAAGGGCACAAATTCAGCGCGGATACCGTCGGCATTGACGGTAAAAAGGGTGAAACCCAGCGCGGTGTCCCCGTCGGACCACCGATCCGGCCACTGACCGAAACAGGTGGCAGGAGTCTTGTGGAAAGTAATGCCTTCGAATATTTGGGGCGGCCGGCGGCAATGGATGTGACCACTGATCATCGTGGTCACGCCCGCGGCCTTCAACAGGCGCAGGAGTTTTTGTCGCACGGGTGCATCCACTCCAAAATACCATGCATGATAGGTAGCCGGATCCCCGATCTCCCAAGATCGCTCGTCGGGGGTTTCGATAAACAGGGGATAATGGGTGACAACCACATGTTGGTGCATCGCAGGCAAAGCCGCGAGTCGGGCGAGAAATTCCCAAAGATGATTTTCTGCAGGCAGCCCGGAGCCGGCGACGGCTTCATAAAAACCGGTGAAACGCACCCCCCGGTGACTGAAGGTCCACGGCACCGAACCGAAGATCCGGTTGAAACGATCCAAGTGTGCGGAAGTCAGGTTGCAGGCGATGTCGTCGCGGTCGGGGTAAGGTCCCTGCGTGGGCGCGATTTTATTGCCGGCATCCATGTTGCCTGGGATGGCATGATAGCGCAGCCCGAGCGCATCGAGCCGGGCCTTTGCCTCGATCAGCTCAAACTCATGGAGCACCCCATCGCGGGTCAGGTCGCCACCCACGAGCAAAAGCTCGGGCTGCAGCTGTTGAATCTGAGCATACGCCGTGGCTTCATTTTCCAAAAAGGCCGGGCGGAACCGAAAGGAGCGGGGTGATCCGGGCTGCGTATCATTGATATGGGCAAACCGCCACGAGATCATGCGGCAATGCTGACGGGTTTGATGGCCGAGGCAATTGCCCCGTTTCCAGTTTTTTGATTTCGGAGTGGATGCCAAAGGTCTGCCGCCTATGTTAGCGGGCTATGGCTGGACCCACCATCGCAATTATCGATTACGGCATGGGTAATCTGCGCAGTGTCGCCAAGGCCGTGGAGACGGCGGGCGGCGAAGTGCGGGTCGTGACCCGGCCGGATGAGATCGGTGAGGCCGCCGGCCTAGTCTTGCCGGGAGTCGGGGCCTTGGCGGATTGCATCTCTGCGCTCAAGGCGGCGGGACTCGATGCCGCGGTGCGCGATTGGATCGCCGCCGACAAGCCCTTCCTCGGGGTGTGCCTCGGCATGCAGGCGTTGTTCGATTTTTCGGAGGAGGCGGACACACCCGGGTTGGGTATTTTCCCGGGCAAGGTCGTGCGCTTTCGCGTCCCGGCTGCCTTGAAGGTGCCGCACATGGGCTGGAACACTGTGCGCTTCACTCAACCCGACTCACCGTTGACGGCCACGCTGGCTCCGGAAGGCGAGGCGTTTTATTTCGTGCACAGCTATTATTGCATGCCGGCCGATCCTGCGCTGGTGCTGGCGGAGTGTGAATATGGTGGCGTATTCACTGCCGCGATCGCCCGTGGCCGCTGCTTTGCCACGCAATTTCATCCTGAGAAAAGTCAGGCCAAGGGGATTCAGCTCTACCGCAACTTCATCGCGCTCGTGGCGCGGGGCTGAGCACCGCCGGCAAGCTTTGCCGACCGCGCGGGGTCGACCACGCATGCCGGGCGGAAATCGTGGGGCCGTGGCCATCTTTGCTTTGCAAGCGGCACGGAATTGGCTTGGGTGTGGACCACCATGGCCAAGACCGCATTACTCTCGCTCGACGACAAGGAATTCAAACTACCGGTGCTGGAAGGCACGGAGGGGGAGAAGGCCATTGATACGCGCAAGCTGCGGGCCGAGACCGGCTACATCTGCTACGATCAAGGCTATGGCAACACGGGTTCATGCGAAAGCGGCATAACCTACCTCGATGGCGACAACGGCGTGTTGCGCCATCGCGGTTACCCGATTGAACAGCTCGCGGCGCGCAGCGATTTCGTCGAGACGGCGTATCTCATCATTTACGGCGAGCTGCCTGACGCCAAGCAACGCAAGGACTTCAGCCAGCTCCTGCGCAAGAACGCCGCCATCGAGACGCAGATGCAGAAGATTTTTGAGGGCTTCCCGAAGGATGCGCCCCCGATGGCCATGCTCTCGTCGATCGTGAGCTCGCTCGCGGTGCACTACTCGCACCTCGCCACGAATAATTTCGAGAAGGATCTGCCGAACTTCGACCTCGCGGCGGCCATGGCGATTTCCAAAATCCGCACGATTGGGGCGATGATTTACCGCTACCAACAGGGGCTGCCCTACGTGCATCCGAAGGATGTGCCTTTTTGCGATAATTTCCTGCACATGATGTTCACGGAGCCCTACCAGGACTACGTGGCGGTGCCGGAAGTTTCCCGGGCGCTCAACCTGCTGCTGCTGCTGCATGCCGATCATGAGCAGAATTGCAGCACTTCCACCGTGCGCATGGTCGGCTCCAGTGCCGCGAATCTCTTCACTTCACTCTCCGCCGGCATTGCCGCGCTTTCCGGTCCGTTGCATGGCGGCGCGAATGCGGCCGTGATGTCCATGCTCCAGGCCATCCATGACGAAGGCGATGATGGCACGCGTTTCATCGAGGCGGCGAAGTCGGGCAACAAGAGCAAGCGGCTGATGGGCTTTGGCCACGCGGTTTACCGCAACTTCGATCCGCGCGCCAAAATCATCGGTGCAGCTTGCAGCAAGGTGCTGACGAAGCTCGGCATTGAGGATCCCTTGCTGGATATCGCGAAGAATCTCGAGCAGGCGGCGCTGAAGGATGACTATTTCCTGTCCCGCAAGCTTTACCCGAATGTTGATTTCTACTCGGGCATCATCATGCGGGCGCTGAATATTCCGGTGAGCATGTTCACCGTGATTTTTGCCATCGGCCGCACGCCGGGCTGGATCGCCAACTGGCGCGAGGTGGCCGCCAATCCCAAGGGTCGGATCTATCGGCCGCGGCAGATTTACGTCGGTCCGGTGAAGCGCGACTACGCGGCGGCCGACAAACGCAAGGCGAAGGCCGTCTAGGGTTTTGCCGGCGAATCGGCCGGGGGCGGGTTTTTGCCGCTCCCGCTTTCCTGCATCATCTGTTCGAAGGTGAGTCCCGTGGCGGTTTGCAGGCCCTTGATGAATTGCCACAGGGCGAACATCATCATGGCCATGCTGGGCAACACGATGACCGGCAGGTTCCAGAGATGCATTTTGCCCAGTTCGTGGTTGAATGCCTCGGTGCCGGGAGGGCTTTTGAGCAGGTAGCGGGCGAGGGCGTAATTGAGCCCCGCGCTGATGAAAAAGGAGAACGCCAGCAGGTAGCTGGCCCGCCGCAGCAACTGGGTGAAAACTCCACTGGCCTGATGCTCGGCGAGGGCCGCTTCGATGCGGACCGTGTCCATGATCTGCGGATTGTAGAGAAGCTCCTGCACGAGCGGAAGCTTGGCCCGCAACGAGGCGAGGACGGCGCACCCGATGATGCCCGGGATGGCCGCGTCCTTTACGGCAAACCAGAAACCGTCGAGCTTGAGCAGTCCAAAGCCGCCCGAGATGAGCACGCTGGCAAAGCCGATGACCGAGATGAAATTGCACCGGCGCCGGCGGATGAAGTCATGAATACCATACGCGACAGGGAAGGCGAGGGCGACGAGCAGCCCCCACTTGGGGCCGAGCCACTTTTCGCTGCTGAACCACGTGAGGATGGCGGTGGGCAAAGCGACGTTGCACACGAGGTTGAGCAGCAGGTTTTCGCGTTTGGCGGGAGCGCGGACTGGGGTTTCGGTGGTCATTTCGCTTTGCCTTGGAGAATCACCGCGGGTTTACTCACGTCAAACCTCTGCAATAATGATTCTTCTTGGCGTGAATATCGACCATGGTGCCACCCTCCGGCAGGCCCGCTACCGGCAGGCGGCGGCTTCGGCGGGCGGCGCAGTGGAACCCGATCCCGTGGCGTTGGCGCTGCTCGCCGAGCAGGCCGGGGCGGATGGTATCACGGTGCATCTGCGCGAGGATCGCCGCCATATCCAGGAGCGCGATGTCTGGCGGTTGCGCGAAAGTATCGCAACCCGGCTGAATCTGGAAATGGCCTGCACGCCGGCGATGACAGAATTTGCGCTCAAGCTTAAGCCCGATTTTGTCTGCCTCGTGCCCGAAAGCCGCGAGGAGGTCACCACCGAGGGCGGCCTCGACGTCACGGCCGGCAAGGATCGGGTGCAAGCCTGCGTGGCGGCGATGAGCGCCGCCGGTATCAAGACCAGCCTGTTCATTGATCCCGATGAAGCGCAGATCGAGCTTTCGGCTAAACTAGGTGCGCCTTTTGTCGAACTGCACACCGGTGCCTACGCCAACGCCGGCCACACGCCGCGACGCGAAAAGGAGTTGCAGCGCTTACGGCTGGGCGCGGTGCGGGCGCACGAACTTGGGCTGACCGTCAACGCGGGCCATGGCATCAATTACGTGAACATTGCCGAGGTGCGCACCTTGCCGCATCTGCATGAATTGAATATCGGGCACAGTATCATCAGCCGCGCCTTGTTCACCGGGATCGGGGAGGCGGTGCGGGAAATGAAAACCCGGATGAATTCATGAGCAGCGGTTTCAATCTCATGCTGCCGGCGGGGGGGAGCCTGCTGGGTATCGGCTGCGATCTGATCGAGGTCGAGCGCATCCATGGAGTGCTGGAACGGCACGGCGAGCGGTTCCTCCACCGTGTTTTCACCGAAGAGGAACGGGCTTACTGCTCGGGGTTGAAACATCCGCACAAGCATTATGCGGCGCGCTGGGCGGCCAAGGAGGCGGTCTCAAAGACTTTCACCACCGGCATCGGCACGCATCTCGACTGGACCTCCATTTCGATTTACCATGGCAGCCGGAGCGAACCGCTGGTGCGGCTCGATGAGAAGGGGCTCGCATTGCTGAAAGCGGTGGGTGCGACCGGCGTGCTGGTTTCACTTTCACATACCGAAACCCACGCGATGGCGGTCGCCGCGTTGGTGCGCGCCTAATCTGCCATGGACGAGTCCACGCCCCGGCCGCCGTCGCCCAAGTATCTTTCGAAAACGCCCTCGTGGATTTCACTGGGGTTTGTGCTCGGCGCCCTCTTTGTGTGGACCTTGCCTTCGCCTGAATCCAAGGCGCCCGCCACGGCGGCCGAAAAGCCGGTGACCGCAGCCGGCACCGTCAAAATCCAGGCGAACAAACCCAAAGTCACTGACATCGAGGCGGTCTTTGCGATCTGGGGCAGCCATGCGGTTTGGACCAGCGATCTGACGGAGGTGGCCTTGTGGGATATTGAAACGGAAAAATTTTCGCTTTATTACGAAGTGTTGCGGAGCCGGGACGCCTTTTATTTTCGCTCGATCGACCGGCTGACCCGCCCCGTGCTCACCCATGGGGTGAAAATGGACGGGCCGCTGCTTTTTACCGAAACCGAGGAAATGCGGCAGGAGTGGTTGCACGAGAAGGCGAATGAAAATTGGAAGGCGATGATCAGTCCGCTGACCGGTGCACCGTCCCGGACGACGCCGGAAGGCACGAAATAAACATGAATGCCGCCGGGGCTCATCCGATTTTAACGTGTGGCGAGGCGAAGGCACTGGAGGAGCGATTATTCTCCGGCGATGCCGCACGCGAATGGCCGGCGATGCAGGCGGCGGGACACAGCATCGCCGGGGCGCTCCTGCGTGATTTTGAGGAGATTGGCGGATTTCCCGCCAACGGACGGGTGCTGGTGGTCGCGGGCAAGGGGCACAATGGCGGCGATGCCTTGCTGGCCGCGGCGGAAATCCTGCGGCAATATCCCGAGGCGCGGGCGGATATTTTGCTGGTTTATGGAGTGAAAACGCTGCGCCCGTTGGCGATGCGGGCTTACCAGCGGTTGCAACACGCCGCGCCCGACCGGGTTGAAACCGTGACGGGTCGCGCGCTCCAGCCGGCTTACGCCCTCAGTCTCGACGGGTTGTTTGGTTTCCAATATCGCCCGTCTTTGGATGCGAAGGCGATCGCCGCACTCGGGCGGATTAATGCGCTGCCCGTGCGGTTGCGCGCGGCGGTGGATCTGCCGAGTGGCTGGGATGCGGCGGAGGCTTTTCGGGCCGATTTTACCTATGCCACGGGAGTGGTAAAAGTGCCGCTGCTGGCGTTGGCCAACGCGGGACGTTTGCGCTACCTCGATTTGGGTTTCTTTGAGGCGGGCGAAGCGAGCCCGGCGGCGGAACGGGTGCTCACCGCCGCCGTGCTGGCGCCATTGCGAACCTGGCGTGATCCGCAGGCTGACAAACGTTCGCAAGGCCATGTCTTCGTGCTCGGGGGTTCGCGCGATTATCCCGGGGCGGTTTTGATGACGGTGCTCGCGGCGCTGAAAAGTGGGGCTGGGCTCGTGACGGCCTTTGTCCCAGAGACCTTGGTGCGGGCTTTTGCCGCGCAAGTGCCGGAAGCGATTTGGGTGGGCTGGCCGGAAACGCCGACCGGTGCATTGGCGCTGGAGGGGCAGCATTTGTTGGTGGAGCGATGGAATCGCGCGACGGCGCTCGTCATTGGGCCGGGGCTGGGCCGGGAAAAAGAAACCCTTGCCTTGGTGGCGCGCATCGTGAGCGCGGCCAAGGTGCCGGTGCTGCTGGATGCGGACGCCTTGCAGCCCGAAACTTTGCGTGCCAGTCGCACCCGGCTGGTGCTGACGCCGCATGCGGGTGAGTTTGCGCGCATCGCGGCCGGCGCAGAGTTGCGGGCGTTCGCGCAGGCCACGGGTGCAACGGTCGTCTTGAAAGGACCGGTTACACGCATCGCGGCCGGTGGGGCGGTGTATCACAGTTTTTTTGGTGGCCCGGTGCTGGCGCGTGGCGGCAGCGGTGATCTGCTGGCGGGCATCATTGGCAGCCAACTGGCCCTGACGCCCGATGATCCGGTGGGAGCGGCGTGTCGCGGCGCGGCGTGGCATGGCGCGGCGGCGGATGCGCTGGCCCGCGCTCATGGGGCGACGGCCGTGCGCACCACCCAGGTGCTCGACTTCCTCGGGGTAGTTTTGCGAGGGTAGCATCATGAGCGGTGACTTGACCGAGCAGCAGGCGTTTCTGGTGCTTAACGCTTTGCCGAATATCGGCCCGATTACGCTCAACCGACTGCTGGCTGAACTGGGCGGTGATCCCCGGGCGGTTTTCACCGCCGGCCATCGCCGGTTGGAATCCGTGCAGGGAGTGGGCCCGGTCATCAGTGACACCATCGCCAAATGGCGCGAACACTTTGATCTCGCGCGCGAGGAGGAACGCATGGCGAAAGCAGCGGCGACTTTCATCACGCCGCGTGATGTGGGTTATCCGCGGCTTTTGAAAGAAATTCACGATCCACCGATCGGACTCTATCGGAAAGGGGTTTATGATTTCGCCCAGCCGTGTGTCGCGATTGTCGGCAGCCGGCGGACGACGCTTTATGGCCAGAGTGTGGCCAAAAAGCTGGCGGCGGATTTGGCCCGATTGGGGTTTTGCATCGTCAGCGGTCTGGCGCGCGGGATTGACACCGCGGCCCACGAAGGGGCGCTTTCGGTGGGAGGGAAAACCGCGGCCGTATTGGGTTGCGGCATCGATATCGTTTATCCACCAGAAAACCTGGCGCTTTATCGCCGGATTGAGGCGGAGGGCGCGATCCTCTCAGAGTTTCCCTTTGGCCGGCGGGCAGACCGGCAGAGTTTCCCCATGCGCAACCGGGTGGTGGCCGGCATCGCGGAAGCGGTGGTGGTGGTCGAAACGGACGTGAGCGGCGGTTCCATGATCACGGCACGTTTTGCGGGCGAACAGGGCCGGCTTATCTTTGCCGTGCCGGGGCGCATTGACCAGAACACCAGCGCCGGCTGTCACCAACTGATCCGCGATGGGGCCACCTTGCTGACCAGTGTAGACGATATTCTCTCCGAGCTGAATTACCTTGATGGATTGCGGCCCCAGCCGATCCCGCCGAAAGCGGGAAGCGGGGATGGAGGGGCTGCACTGGCTGGGTTGAATGAAACCGAAAGCAACGTGCTACGCTGCTTCGCGGGCGGGTCACTGCTGACGCTGGATGCGTTGGCGGGGCAGACCGGGCTGCCAGTGGCGGAGCTTTCGGCGACCCTTATGCTGCTCGAACTCAAGCACCGCGTGGCCAAACGGGCCGACGGCACCTTTGAGGCGCGCGCTTGATCTTCTGCCGCCGTCACCCTTGGTTAAATTTCACATGAACCCCTCCATCGACCTCTCAAATCTCTTCGTCAAACGCCAGGCCGAGTCACGCTCACTCTCGGCCGAAAATTTCCTTGGCGAAAAAGGTGCCGGAGGCATGGCCACCAAGGAAACTTCACTCACGCCCGGTGCGTGGGAGCAAGCACCTCATCTCGGTCGCGGCTGGAAGATCTCGCCGTGTCTCCCGCTGAAATCCGGCCAGACCCAGACCCTGATGGATCATGCCGGCCCCGGGGTTATCCGTCATCTGTGGGTCACCTTCGATCAGCGGCTGCGCCGGCAGGTCATCCTGCGCATCTATTGGGACGGGCAGGAACATCCCTCGGTCGAGTGTCCAATCGGAGATTTTTTCTGCCAGTCGTGGAATCGCGACCAGAATATCAATGCGCTGCCGATCAACGTGAATCCCAAGGGTGGCATGAACTGTTTTTTTCCGATGCCGTTTCGCCGGCACGCGCGCATCACGGTGCAGAATGATTCGTTGGCCGACATCGCGCATTTCTTCTACACCATCAACTACACGCTGGAGGCCGTGCCGGAGGATTGCCTGTATTTTCACGCGCAGTTTCGCCGGGCCAATCCCGTGCCTTACAAGGAGGTTTACACCATCCTCGACGGCGTGCGTGGTCACGGCCATTTTGTGGGCACTTTCATGAGCTGGCAGCAGAATTGCTCCGGCTGGTGGGGCGAGGGCGAAATCAAGATGTATCTGGATGGGGACAAGGAGTGGCCGACGATCTGCGGCACAGGCACCGAGGACTATTTTGGCGGTGCCTGGTGCTACGATGAGACTAATTTTTCTTCCCCGTATTTTGGGTTTCAGCACGTCGTGGGCAAGTCCGGTCAGGCCGGTGCACGCATGACGCTCTATCGGTTTCATACGCAGGATCCGGTTTTCTTTAAACAGGACCTGCGGATCACGATCCAGGCGCTCGGGTGGCGCGATCTGGGTTGGAAGGAACTGGGCCTGCCTAATCCGCGTTATCACGCCTTGCAGGACGACCTCGCTTCGGTCGCGTATTGGTATCAGACGCTGCCCGGTGCGCCGTTCCCGCCACTGCCAGATCGTGAAGCACGCGAGATCGTGTGAGGCGACCAGTTAGAGGCCAATGCTCCCGGTGTGGCGCACTGCGGGACTTGGCTTCAGCGTGACCTTGTTATGGGTATGGTGGGCGCGCCGGTCCCTCTGCGCGCCTTGGATGAGGCGTGCGCGACTCCGGCAACATTCCCGGCAGCCGGCGAACGCGGTCAATTTTTCGCACCTGCAGCACGGGCGACTTCAGTCTCCCACGTGCCGGCAATGACCGCGCCGTATTCTTCCATTCCGCCGGTGGCCTTGGATCCGGTCAGGCGCGGCCGCGGATTGCCGAGGCGGCCGGTGGTATAAAACGTTTCGTCGGTCTGGTCCTCGCAGAGAAAGTGATAGGCGAGACCGGCCCGCTCGGTGTCCGTAGTATTGTCGCCGGTGGAGTGCGGCGTGCCATAGCAGAAAAAAATCACGCTGCCGGCCTTGAGCTCGACGGATTCGGCGGTGGCTTCGTCGGGGAAGCAACGGATGTGATGGTCGCTGTTGCCGTCGCGCTCGTGCGGCAGTGCGGTTTCCCAAGCGTTGGGCACGACCCGCAGGGTGCCATTGGCCACGGTGGCATCATGAATCGCAATCCACATGGCGGTGCCGCGGAGCGGCTTGGGGATCTTGAAATAGGCGTTATCCTGATGCCAAGCGGTGCCCATGCCGGTCTTACCCGGTTTGAGGAAAATCTGGTCGAGGTGCAGCGTGATGTCCGGACCACCGATCAGACAGGTGACCGCCTCGATGACTTTGGGGGCGAAGGGCAGGGCGCGGATGAGCGTGCTGTAGAAGTTGGCGGGGCAAAGCTGCAGGTTCTGCTTGGTTTTGGCGGCGGTTTTTCCGTCTCCCTCGGTGGCGACGTTGCGCAGGAAGTTATTGCGCTTCAACCGGGCGATGTCGGCTTGAAGCGCCGCCGTTTCGTGGGCGTTGAAGAAGCCGGGGATGGCGACATAACCACGGCGGCGGAAATTCTCGATTTGAGTAGGGGTGAGTTTCATGGGATAGCAACGAATGCAGTTTACCACACAACGCGGCAGAGTCGGGTTCAAGCTTGGACCGTAAAATCCTGCATCTATTGGTGCGCGGCAGCGGATCGAGCGACGCGCGGGAGGATTTTTTGGCGAATGGCGCGCCCGTTGGGAGGGAACCTGGACCCCAGGGCCCGGCAATGCGGCATGAGCCGCTCGTTTGCGACCCTATGCCGTTGACGGGGGGCAGCCCGCTCGCGTTCGTGCATCGTCTCCGGGTGGCTCGGCCCAAGGATCGAGGCAACTGAGGTTGCCCTGTTTTGCAAGGACAGCGGAATGGTAAACGCCCTCAGAGTTCCGGCGTGTGGTAGAGGACTTCGCCGCGGACTTTGATTTCGACGGGGACGAGGTATTTTTTGATCCCGGCAAGGTCGGGTGTGATACCAAGACCTGGGGTGGCGGGGGCGCGGACTTGGCCGTTCGGGTCACGCTTGAGATGGTTGGAGGTCATCTCCACGGCGAGGGGCTTGGGCTCGACGGGGTATTCGCAGATTACGTCCTTTTCTAGTCCGGCGAAGGGTTGCAGCGAAGCGCTGAGTGCGAGGTGCGAGGTGAAGGTGTGGTTGACGAACGTCACGCCGCGCGCGACGGCATCGTCGGCCGCTTGCTTCGCGACACTGATGCCGCCGATGCGTCCGCAATCAATCTGGATGTAACCGACGTCGCCGTGCTGCATCATCTGGCGCGCCATCCAGATGTTGTGGCTGCCTTCGCCGCCGGCGAGTTTCAGTGAGCCGGCTTTTGCTGCGAGGGCGGAGTAGGCCTCGAGCGCGCCTGAGACAAAAGGCTCTTCGAGCCAGAGGGCACGGCATTCGTGGAGGGCCGGCAGGACCTGTGCGGCGCGGGTGACGTTGTCCACCCATACGGTGCCGGCATCGACGAGCAGGAGGCCGGTGGGTCCGAGGCCTTCGCGCGCGGCGTGCAATTGCTCGCGGTCGGCGGCGACGGTGGTGCGGCCAAACGGTCCCCAGCCGAACTTCGCGGCGCGGTAGCCGGCGGCGGTGGCGGCGCGGCCTTTTTGGAGGGTTTCCTGCGGGGTGTCGCCGAAGAGCACCGAGGCGTAAGGCGTCTTCGGGAAAGATTTCGCGTAGCCGAGCAGCCGGTAAACGGGCTGGCCGAGCTTTTTGCCGAGCAGGTCCCAGAGCGCGATATCAACGCCGGAAAGCGTGTGGTCGGCCTGGAGCAGATCGAGGCTGTTTTCACGGACGAGGTTGCCGATGCGCGTGATGTGGGCGACGTCGTCGAGCGTCTGGCCGAGCACGGAGTCGGCCACGGGCTTGCAGGCGGAGTGCGAGCGCGGGCACATCCACGCGGCGATGGAGGGGAGCGGCGCGGCCTCGCACTCGCCCCAGCCTTCGAAGCCACCGGCGCGCACGCGCACCAGCAGGGCGTCCTGGCTGCCATCACCGATGTCGAGCACCTCGGGCATCGACAGATAAAAGAAATCAACAGATTCGATCTTCATCTTGAAAAGCAATTTAACGCAGAGCGCGCAGAGAGGAAATCCTGTCCGACGATTCCCACAAGACCGTCGCGGCAAGTGGTTGCTTGGACAAGAGGGGGTTTCATGGGTGGGGATGAAGCGCGATTTGCGCAGGGGGGACGTTCTTGCGTGGCAGAGTTATGGCATGGGTCTAGGCAAAAGTGCCCGGAGCGAAATCTGTCCGGTTGCGGTGAGGCGGAAAAGCCTCTTCGCTCACGGCATGAAAATTACCTCCTTGGTCCTGATGGCGGCGGTGGTGGCCATGCCGATGCTCGCGGCGGATACGCCGGCGGAATTTACGACGACGGCGTCGGGACTGAAATACGTCGTGACCGCGTCCGGCACCGGCCCGCTGCCGCACGAAGGCCAGGTAGTCATCGCGCACTACACCGGCACGCTGGAGGATGGCACGGAGTTCGACAGCTCGCGGGGTGGCGACCAGCCGTTTGCGTTCACGCTGGGCAAAAAGCAGGTCATCAAGGGCTGGGACGAGGGCTTCGCACTGCTGCATGTGGGCGACAAGGCCACGCTGATCATCCCGTCGGGGCTGGCCTATGGGGACAAGCCGCGCGGGAAAATTCCGGCGAATTCAACCCTGCGGTTCGACGTCGAACTGGTGGGCCTGAAGGAGCACGCGCTAGCTGATCTGCTGCGCGAAACAATCGACACCGCCGGACTCGAGGCGGCGCAGGCGCGTTTCGCCGACCTGAAGGACAAGACCGATGACTACTACCTGAGCGAGGGTCAGCTCAACGGGCTGGGTTATCATTACCTGCAGCACGACAAGGCGGCGGAAGCGCTGGCGGTTTTCCAGTGGACGGTCGCGGCGTTTCCCAATTCGGGCAACGCCTACGACAGTCTCGGCGAGGCGTGGGTGAAGCAAGGCGACCGTGCCGCGGCCATCGCCAACTACGAGAAATCATTCGCACTCGATCCGACGAACAAAAACGCCGAGAAGATGCTGGCGGAACTGAAGGCCACCGAAGACGGTCCGGCTGCGCTCAGCCAGATGCAAGCGCGCATGGAATTGGACACCGCGATGACGGCGGCTTTCGACGCCTCGGATAAGGATGTTTACGACGTGCCGGCACTGCACGCCAAGGTCGCGGCGTTCCTGGAAAAATACCCCGACGACCGCACTGCGGAAAGCGTGGTGGGCAATCTGTTTTACTATGCAGAGTCGGTGGGGCTGCCGGAAGCGCTGGCGGAATGGCAGTCGTTCCTGAATCACCCGAATGCAAAATTGCGCGCCCGCGCTGAGCAAAAGATGAAGGTGGGCGAGCTGCTCAAGGCGCCGATCGGGATGAGCTTCACTGCGGCGGATGGCCGGGAAGTGGACGTGGCGAAGCTGCGCGGCAAGGTTGTGCTGATCGATTTCTGGGCGGTGTGGTGCCCGCCATGCCGCGAGGAAATTCCGAATGTCGTCGCGGCCTACGAGAAGTATCACGACCAAGGCTTCGAGGTCGTCGGCATTTCCTTCGACCGCGCACCGGATGCGGCGAAACCATGGAAATCGGCGCGGACGGCGGCGCAGGTGCTGAAGTTCACTCAACAGAACGGCATGCCCTGGCCACAATTTTACGACGGCAGCTACTGGGACAATCCCTACGGCAAGCAATACGGCATCCGCGGCATCCCGGCGATGTTCTTACTCGACCAGAACGGCATGGTGGTGTCGTTGAACGCGCGCGGCCCGAAGTTGGAGAAGGAAGTCCGCCGGTTACTGGGATTGCCGGCGTTGTGATGTGGGACGGGAGCGATCCGCGGTAAGCTAAAAAGCGGCTGCGATTCAGGCTATTTTCCGAGCGGCAGGCTGATACTGGTGCCGAAGCGAGGCTTCATGCCGGAACCGGCTTGCGCCGAACCATGCAGCGTGCCGCAGCCGGTGAGTGCGAGCAGGGCAAACGCCAGACTCAGATGAATCCCGGCAATTGAGGTGGGCGCGCAGGCCCCGCTGCGCGCACTGACGGGCACAGGGACGTGCCCGTCCACCTGCCCGAAGGGGTCTTTGGCTCCTGAATCGAGCCCGACTGTATCATGCATGCTTAGCAATGGGGTGCGATGAATGGCACGATCGGCAGTGGGCATGACAGATTGACGACCGGCGTGAGTGTCAGGTTGCAAGCACGACAAAGTAATGCCAATGGCCTTTCGCTTCCACGGTTAGACGCCGGCGCGCCGACCAGCGGCGGCCCAAAATCTAACGGTGGGGGACGCATCCATGGAGCACCGTAAGCCATAGCCGTGGGGACGGCTGAAAGCTTGGCGAAGGTTGAAGTTCGGTGCATTCAAACCACCACGACCGACTGCACGATGTGGCCTTGGTGGAGCAGGGTGGGCGGGTTGCCATCAGCCCAGATGCGCAGGCCGTCAGTATAGATCACTTCGCCGGCGGGCCCAAGATCGAAGGCCACGACATGCTCGGCGATGACCTCGGCTTCGCCCGCGGGGGGCTGGCGGATGAGCTCCCATGTTTTTGGCACAAGTTGCACGTCGTCGCGGTTTTTGGATTTTGCATCCAGCGCTTTTTCCAACTGCACGGGCAGGCCCTGGAAAGTGGCAAAGCGGGCGCGCTGCGGCGGAACATCCGGACCGCCGGTCGGTTTCAAGGTCTGCGGGCCGAACATGCGGGTGAAGGCATCGAGAAATCCAAAGAGGGCGCCGGCGATGTGCCAGGGGATGAGCACGAAGGATTTTATCTTTTTGCCAAACGAAACCTCGTGCCGTTCATCAAAGGGCCGGCGGATGTAGAGCAGCGAGCCATCGTCCGCGATGCGCGGCGCGAGATAATCCCACTGGGCGTCCTCCAGCACGGTCTGCAGCTCACCGCTGGCGAGGGTCAGCCGGCAGATCGCCGAGGGACCGAAGGCCACGATGTGACGCTCCTCGTTGCGGCCGACGCCGGCGGATTGAAAGTAAACCACACCGGGCTCCGCTGGATGATGGGTCGGCTGCGTATCATGGCCGTCGCCGGAAGTGATGGCATCGCGCCGCCGCGTGGCCTCTTCCATCAGCTCGAGCTTGCCGAGATTGTCCCGGTTGCGCGAGGAAACGACCACATTGCCACTGGCGGGTTCGCAGGACAGGCCGCCGGAATCAAAATCCTGCCGGTGAAAAAGCCGCCACTCTTCGCGCGAATCGAGGTGGTAGCGGAAGAGCCCGGAGCTGGCCGACATCGCCAGGGTGTAGAGCAGCTCGCCGGGCTTGGCGCCGCGCGCGACATGGCGGAAGGCGGGCGCACCGGCGGCGGCCTGACTCGACTGGCGGCCCCAGACGACCTGCGAAGAAAACGGATTGCCGGCCTCGCGGTCGGCGTTTTTCCACGCATGCCGTTCGTTGCGGACGGTGGAGCGTTCGGCCGCCTCGCGCGCAAACGGGCTCTCGAGCTCGACGGCGGCCTGACTGCCCTCCTGAAGGAAAAGTTTGCCCTCACTGATGAAAACAAAGCGCATGCGTCGTGAGACGCGAGCAAACCGGCTTTGCACCGGGCGCAAGCGGGGAGTGGCTGCTGGCGAAAGCGCGGGTTTGGCCAAAGCTCGCGACTTGCGCCGCACTTTACCGTGCACACGCTGTCGCACGTATCTGCCATGAATCGCTACGCCTCCCGTCCCTCCGATGACCACCAGCCGCTCACCTGGCTGAACGGCCACGCCATCTATGCGGCGCACTACCTCGTGGTCGTGTTTGTCGCCTCGATGCTGCTCACCACGGTGTTGATGGCCTTCAAGGTCGGCTTTTTGTGGAGCTGGCTGCCCTTCACGAGTGCCGGCGTGCTCCGCGGCGAGGTGTGGCGGCTGTTCACCTACGGTTTGGTGAACCCACCAAGCCTGTGGTTCGTGGTGGATATGTTCATGATCGTGTGGTTTGGCCGCGAGCTGGAGAAATTTTTCGGGCGGCGGATTTTCCTGCGATTCTACATCTGCCTCTATCTGCTGACCCCGCTCCTCTACACCCTGATCGGCGTGTGGCGGCCGATGCAGCTCGTCGGGGAAACGGGCGCATTCGCGCTCTTCATCGCATTTGCGACGCTCTACCCGAACGCCGTGATGCTGTTCAACCTGCTCGCCAAGTGGGTGGCGTTCATCCTGGTCGGCCTCTACAGCCTGATGGCGTTGTCGGGCCGCGACCTCTTCGGACTGGTTTCGCTCTGGGTCACGGTGGGGTTTGCCTATGCCTTTGTGCGCTATGAACAGGGTGCACTGACGCTGCCCGCGCTGCCGCGCTTCAACAATCCCTTCCGCCGCAAGCCGCAATTTCGTGTGTTGCCCGACCTGCCGTCGGACCATCCGCGCACAGCCAAGCAGGGCGCGGACGAGGCGATGGCCGAGGTGGATGCGTTGCTCGACAAGATTGCGCGCTCGGGTTTTGCGAGCCTGACGGCGGACGAACGAGCCAAGCTCGAAAAGGGCCGCGCGAGTTTGTTGAAGAAGGATCCGCGGAAACGTTAAGCGGCGAGCTTCACTGACATGGGTCGGGGCGATTTCTCTTACCGCCCGGTGCGGGCTTCTCTTTCCCAAGGGCCGTTAATGGTAACGGCCCCTGCCTTTGAGCCTCACATTTTGGCGGAGCCGTCGCCGTAGCGCGCGTTTTTCAAGCCGCGCTGGTTCTCGTAGATTGAGCCGCTGAATTTGGCGGCGGGCAGGGGCAGGCGCACCGGCACGGCGGCGAGGCGCGGGACGTTGACCGGCTCACCCTGCAGCACGGAGTCGGCGTAGGTAGCCCAGGGATCGCTGCTGGGCGGGAGGAGGGGCCAGGCATCGGCGGCGCAATATTGGAAGAGCAGCAACCGGCGGGTGCGGGCCGAACGGTTGGGCGCGGAACCATGCAGGGTGCGCGTGTGATGAATGGAAATGCCGCCGGCCTTGAGCGTGATGGGCACGGCATGGTCGGGCCGGAAGTCCGGATCGGTGACCGCACCAATGAAGACGCCGTCCTGATGATGATCGAGCAGCGGGCCACGGTGCGTGCCGGGGATGACCATGAGGCAGCCGTTCTCCAGGGTGGAGTCGTCCATCGCGATGCCGACGGCGAGGAGGTCGTCGTTGGTGTGCGGGTAGAACGCCCAGTCCTGATGCCACTCGACGGGGCTGCCAACCGCGGCGAGCTTGAAGTTCAGTTTGTTGCCGTTGCTCGCGAGGCCGGGACCGATGAGTTGGCTGACCATCTGCAGCAGCTTCGGATGCCGGAGGGCGCGACGGTAAACCTCGTGCTGTTTGACGGGATCCTTCAGCCGGCGCAGGCGGGGCTGCTGCGGTGTGTGGGTCGGTTCGAGATCGAAAACGGCATCATTAGCGGTGACGGCGCGGGATTTCTCGACGAATTCGTCGGTGACGCGACGCAACTCCTCGACCTCAGCGGCGGAGAAAACGGCCTCGAGTCCGAGATAGCCTTGCGCGCCGTAGAATTGAATTTGCGCGGGGGTAAGCATGGGCAGGGAAGGTCGATTGCGACTGGGGTGGGTAGCGCGATGGGGTCAGGAAAAGGCGGGCCGGTCAAGACGGGCGGGTTATTTTGCATCGGGTGATTCCGCATTTGCCGCCGGCCCGGGGGTCGCTTTGCTGGCGAGGCATGCAGCCGATCAACCCCGATGCCTTGACCAAACATCTGCGCCATCTGACCGAGACGATTGGGGTGCGCTTGGCCGGATTGCCAGGTGAGGCGGCCGCGGGGGCGTATGTCGCGGCGGAATTTGAGAAAGCCGGCGCGCGGGTGCATGCAGAGAAGTTTCCCGTGCAGGCCCGCGAGGTGCGCGAGCAGCAGTTGCAGGTCTTTTATGACGGGGCGTGGCACGATGCGGGGGGTTCGCTGTTTGCCAACACGCCGGGCACGGCGGGCGCGTGGGTCGAGGCGCCGTTGGTTTTTTTTGATGCACCGACGGGCTATCAGCGCCCGGAGCT
>JAGNQV010000165.1 GCA_017988885.1 Opitutaceae bacterium
TTGGAGCAGGCCACGTGGTCCGGATGATAGTCGTTGGGGTTGTGGGTCACGATCACATCCGCCTGCGCCTGGCGCACCGCATCGACAAACTTCCGGCGCGTCCGCTCGTCATCGAACAAGAACTCGTCGTTCTCATTCATCCAGATCAAGCCCGCCGCGCCCAGGCATTTCGCCGCTGCCTCGGCTTCCTTTTTGCGCACGGCGGCAATCTCCGCGTTGGTCAGCGTGGGACTGCCGACGTTGCCGTTCGTCGCCGTGGCCATCCACACCGTGTGTCCCTGCGCCACACACTGGGCAATCGTGCCGCCGCAGAGAATTTCCAGATCGTCGGGGTGGGCCCCGAAAAAGATGATGTTCATAATGGTTTTTAAAGGGTGAGTGACAGGCCGCCGTCCGCCACGAGCACCTGCCCGGTGACGTAGGTGTTTTCCTTCCCCGCCAAGAACAGCACCGGCGGGACCATTTCCTCCGCTTGGGCTGCCCGCCGCAGCGGAATGCGGCCCGACGCCACATAGTTTTGCCGAAACGCGTCCGTCTCGAGTTCGTTCACACCCGTCGCCCGGCTCATCGGCGTATCGACAAACCCGGGCGCCACGGCGTTGACCAAAATGCCGTGGTCCGCCCACTCGACGGCCAGACACCGCGTCAGCTGTTCGAGCGCGGCCTTCGCGACGCCGTAAGCCGTGCTCCCGCGCTCCGCCATCCGGCTGTGGACCGAGGTGATGTTCACGATCCGCCCGCCGCCCTGCGCCGCCATGCGCTGCGCCGCGGCCCGGGAGCCTTCCCATGCCGCGCCAAAATTCACCGCCATCACTTCCGCCAGCGACGTGTCGCCGGCATCAAACAAATTCGTCGGGACACTGACGGCCGCGTTATTGATCAGGACGTCAATCCGCGGTGCCGTGCGAATGATCTCCCGCCACCGCGCCGCATCGCGCAGGTCGCACACGGCCGCGTGGATTTTTTCCGGCTGCAACGCAGCGACCTCCGCCAAAGGACCGGGCTCGTGGCCGATGATCTGCACCGTCGCGCCCTGTTCCGCGAGGGCGAGAGCGAGCGCACGACCGATCCCGCTGCCCCCACCGGTAACAAGTGCGTGCTGACCGGCGAATCGGTTTTCATTCATGGCGGCAGTGTTTTAGGCGCACGGCCCGGCCAACGAAACGTCGGAGTTCACCGCCAGCCCACGGATCTGTTTCCAGCAGGAAACCAGCAGGGCGGGAATGACTCCGGTGTTCATGGATGGGCCAAGGGCGGGCAATGCGGCGGCGATGGCACCAGCCCACATGGTCAGAAGCAAGTCGCATCCGTTTCCACCGCCCGATTTGGCCATCCAATTACGGTGCAGCCCACCACGTTAAAACCTCAGGCTTAACCGGCCCGTATTTTTTTAGCCCGCCCGCGATCCGTCCTCGCCGTGCAGACATTCCGCCCTACGATTTGCCCCGATTCTATATGCAATGATAACCCCGCGTGCGCGCCTGTTTGCCGTTATCCTCGGCGGCTTCTTGGTCGGCAGCTTTACGGCCACGGCTTCTCCGGCGGCCGGTAAAAACGGCTGGGATGAACTCATCATGCTGGATTCGGCCGGTGCCCGGAAGATTTTTGCCCGCACCCAGGATCGCGAGTCCCGCTACGGCCAAGCCCTCGCTCAAATCAACTTGCAGCCGCGCACCGCGGCCAATCTCACCGCCGCACGCAGCGCATTCACCGCGCTCATCGCGGCCAACCCCGCGGACGACATCGGCATCGCCGCCGCCTACTACCTCGTGCGGCTGCGGCAAATCGACGAATCTGATGCCGAGCCCCAGGCCCTCATCCACGCTTACCAAGCCTTGCTGCAAGCTCACCCCGGCCACCCGATCGCGGAGCTCGCCGCGCCGAAACTCGCGATCCTCCTGCTCTATGATGCCGGGGATGCATCCACTTGGGCTCAGCGCGTCGCCGCCGTCGAAGCGCTGCTGCCCGGCCTGCAATCCACCGCCGCGCGGCGCGATACGCGGCTCGTGCTCGCCGATGCCCTGCTCAAATTACACCGCGATCACGCCCGCGCGTTTCCGCTGCTTGATTATTGCCTCCGCGCCAATCTCATCGCCCGGCCCCCGCGGCTGGGCGCCCTCCTGCTGCAAGCCGCGGAATCCGCCCGGCTCCTCCACCTCACCCCGGAGGCCATCCACTACTACCGGCGTTATCTGGCGGAATATCCACGCGAAGCCAAAGCCGACGAAATCAAGCGCCGCTTGGCCGCTTTGGCCACGGAGGGCCGGCTATGAAACGCCGGCGCTACTTTCGCCTGAGCCTCGGCCTGCTCGGCGGCGCTTGCGTGCTGTTTTGCCTGTGGCGGGTGCTACAACCGTTCACGCACCGGGCGGCTGCGGATCGCATCACGATTCGCTTCGGTCATTGGCAGCTCGAGCCCGGCATCCGGCAGGCCTTTGACGCCCTCATTGCCGATTATGAAGCGCTCCACCCCGGCATTACCGTCGAACAAGTGCCCGTGCCCGGAAAAATCTACCGCCAATGGGGCCGCACGCAGCTCGCCGGCGGCACCGCCCCCGACCTCGTGCAGCTCGGCCTCGGGGTCGTCGGCGGGTCCTTCTACGATTACTTCCAGCCCATCACGGCGGAGGTGAACCAACCCAACCCCTACAACGCCGGCACGCCGCTGCAGGGCATCCCGTGGCGCAACACTTTTAATGACGGCATGGAGACCGGCTACGACCCCGAGACTTTCGAGTGCTACGGCGCTTCTCTCTTCACCGGCACCACCCGGATTTACTGCAACACGAACCTGCTGCGCAAAATCACCGGCCGCGACCAGCCGCCCGCCACCTTCAGCGAGTTTCAGACCCTGGCCAGGCAGGTGCAGGCCTACGCCCAACGGACCGGCGAAGACATCGAGCCCATCGCCGGTTCCTCGCTCACCGGCATCCTCATGCTGGACGATCTCTTTTGTGCCCAATTGCAGGTGATCTCCAGCCGGCTCAATCCCGCCATGGATCTGCCGCTGGGCATCGAGGACTTCTACCTCGAATATCTGCTCGGCCACTGGACGCTCGCCGATCCCGCCTTGCAAGCGGGGGCGGAGTTGATGCACGAGGCCGGCGCCTTGCTCTCCCCCGGCTTCACGCAAATCGAGCACGACCAGGCGCACATCCGTTTCGTGCAGGGCCGCGCCGTCATGCTCATGGGGTTTAGCGTGCAGGCGACGGGCATCTTTGATCAGGTTTCGTTTCCCGTCCGGATTATCCGCAATCCACAGCCCCTGCCGACACACCCCAGGTTCGGGCCACAAATGCGCGGCCATAGCGCCGAGAACGGCCTCCGCGCTTATGGCGGTTTTGGCCTCAGCCGCTCTTCGCCGCACCCGGCGGAAGCCCTCGATTTCCTTCGATTCATCACCAGCGCAGCCGCCTGCGAAAAATTCTGCCGCATCAGCCGCTGTCTGCCCTCCGTTGTCGGCGTGGAGCCGCCCGCCTCGATGCGCGACTTCATGCCGGATCTGCAGGGTTACCCGCCCGGCCCGAGCTTCTACGTTAGCCCCGACACCCGCGCCGTCATCCTTAACTCGCAATACTTGCTGGTCGGTCCGGAAGGCAGCCCCGCCGCGTGGCTCGCCCACCTGCGCACGACGCTCGGACCGGCTTTGCGCAGTGACCTCGAACGCACCATCACCACTCGGCTCGGCAGCGTGCGTCGCATCGAAACTTCCATCGCCGCCGCCCAGCATTTGCTTGCGCCGGAACCCGCCAACCAGCGTCTCGCCCAAAAATTCCAAAGCCAGTTGGAAGCCCAAAACGAAATGGAAGCCACGGCGCACTACACCCGGCTGCGCCTCCGCCAGGCAGCGGCCATGCCCATTTCAGCCGGCCGCGAGTAAAAGCCCCTCAATCCGATCCGGTCTGCTGAGCCCGACACCAGATTTTAAAAACGCGCGACGATCCATTTTTCCTTCCACTTCACCGATCGCTTCGGCTTGGCTTCGGTGTTTCTCCCGCACTATCCCTGATTATTTCTCATGTCCTTGCCCATCGATTACTCCACCCGCGTCTATGCCGGCGTCCTCGGCAAAATCATCGGCGTTTATCTCGGCCGCCCTTTCGAACAGTGGTCGCACGCCCGCATCGTAAGCGAACTCGGTGAAATCACCGGCTATGTGCACGCCCGCCTCAACAAGCCGCTTATCGTCACGGATGACGACATCTCCGGCACTTTCACCTTCCTGCGCGCCCTCGCCGATCATGGCTACGATGCCAAACGCCTGACCGCCGCCGATATCGGGCAGACCTGGCTCAACTACCTGCTGCCGCACCGCACGATTCTCTGGTGGGGCGGCATCGGTGTCTCGTCCGAACACACCGCATGGTATCGTCTCAAATCAGGCATTCCCGCCCCGCGCTCGGGCTCCATCGCGGTCAACGGCGCGACCGTCGCCGAACAAATCGGCGCGCAAATCTTCATCGACGGCTGGGGCCTGCTTTGCCCCGGCGATCCGGCCCAAGCCGTCTCGCTCGCCCGCCGCGCCGGTTCCGTCTCGCATGACGGCACCGCCATCCATGGCGCGCAAATGGTCGCGGCCATGGTTGCCCTCGCCTTTGACCGTCCCAGTATCGACACGCTGATCGACGGCGCCCTCGCCTACATTCCGCGGCGTTGCGCTCTCGCGCGCATGATCGCTGACGTGCGCCGCTGGCACGCCGCCGATGGGGACTGGCGGCAGACGCTCAAGCGCATCCAACAAACTTACGGCTACGGCATCTACCCCGGCGGCTGTCACATGATTCCCAATCATGCGCTCATCATTCTCGCGCTGCTCTACAGTGCCGGTGACTTCCACCGCGCGATGATGATCGTCAACACCGCCGGCTACGACACCGACTGCAACTCCGGCAACGTCGGCTGCATTCTCGCCGTGCGCGGCGGGCTCGCGGCGCTCGCCGGTGGACCCGACTGGCGCGGCCCCGTCGCCGACCGCCTCTATCTGCCGACCGCTGATGGTGGCCGCACCATCTCCGACGCCGTGCTGGAAACCGATGCCATCGTGCTGGCCGCCCACCGCATGCGTGCACTGCCCTACGCTCCACCCAAGGCCGGTGCGCGTTTCCATTTCTCGCAGCCCGGCTCCGTCCAAGGTTTTCTCTCCGATGATTCCGGCACGCCGGTCAAGGTGGCCAATCACGACGGTCGTCTCGAACTGAGCACGCGGAAGGCCACCACGGCGAAGCGGCCGGCACGTGCGACCACGGCTACCTTCGCTCCGCTCGACACGTTTAAGGAAAGCGCTGCCGGTTATAGCTTCGTCGCGTGCGCCACACTCCTGCCCGGCCACTCGGTCTCGGCTCGACTTCAAGCCTCTGCTAAAAACGCGCAGGCCCTCGACGTGTATTTGGTGCTCACCAGCCGTGACGCCGCCGGCGCGCCGCTATTCGTGCGGTCCAAGCCCAAGATGCTCAAGCCCGGCCAACGCGCCGCGCTCAGTTGGAAAATCCCCGCCAGCACCCTCCAACCCATTCTCAGCATCGGCGTGGAATTCAATTCGTCTGCTGCCGCGCAACTGACGCTGGACACGCTGGACTGGTCCGGCGTGCCGGTCGCACGCCTGCTGCCCCTCTCGCCCGGCGACATCGCCCCGCGTGCTTGGGTCGAAGCCTGCACGGGCATTCGGCGTTACAGCGACCGCCTGCTGGTTTACCAAGAGGACGGACTCGGCTTTTACGCCCAAGGCGCGCGCGAGTGGCGCAACTACACGGCCACCGCCTCGCTCCGCCCTCGCCTCGCCGCCGCCTGGGGACTCGCGGTCCGCTGGCAAGGGCTCCAACGCCATCTCACCGTGCGCTTCGATACCCGCCGCGCCCGGATCGTCGCCTGCATCGACGGCCGCGAACGCGTGCTGGCCTCGGTCAACTATGCGTGGCCGATCGAACAGACCCGCGAAGTCGCGATCAGCGTGCAGGGCAATGCTTGCACCGTGTCGGTTGATTCCAAGCCCTTGCTCAAAACCGCAGCCATCCCCGCTTGGCTCGACGAGGGCGCCGTTGCCCTGGCCATCAGCGTCGGTTCGGTCGAGTGCATCACCTTGGGCATCGCGCCGCTCACGAGCTGAACGGTTCACAAAAGCGCGTGGACGGTCCGTCGCCCGACGGACCGCAGCTAATCTCTAGGGTCGGGAGACCGTCCCTTCCATTGAGCGCGTCGCACCAATTTTCGTTTCGCTTTCCCGCACGCAACAGAATTGGTTCCCGCCTGCTTTCCATGAGCACCTTTCACCTCTCGCCCCAAGGTAATGATCAATGGTCAGGCCGCCTCATGCGTCCGGCCCGCAACCACCGCGACGGCCCGTGGGCCACGCTCGCCGGCGCCCGCGATAATCTGCGCGCCCTGCGCACAGCGGGTAAAATCTCCGGCCCCGTCACCGTCGTGATTCAAGACGGACGCTACGCTTTGTCCGAAACCGTGCAGTTCAATCACACCGATTCGCACACCCGCTACCTCGCCGCCCCCGGCGCCGCCCCCGTCTTCGACGGCGGTGAGCTACTCACCGGCTGGAAAGTCGGCGAGCGCAACGGCCGCACCGAGTGGACGCTCGACCTGCCCGACGTGGTGAAGGGCAAGCGCT
>JAGNQV010000166.1 GCA_017988885.1 Opitutaceae bacterium
GCTCGACGAGGTTGGAGCGCAGATGAATGTCTTGGATACGCGCGTAGTTGATGATGATTTCCCGGCGAAACAGAATACCCCAGCTCATCGAGATGCCCTCGTCGGTGAACTTGTAACGCATCGTGTGATAGCGGAAATACGCCGGCAGGATCAGAAACAGAAAAGCAGGTGGGAAGGCGAGGCAGGCCAGCACGTAGTAGGTGCAGAGATCGCGATGCGGCCGCTCGATACCAAGAATGGCGACGGGATCAAACGGGGGCTTCATGGTCCGCAACCAAAGACCGGCGCGCGGCGATGCACAAGCCGCCATTGGGCTGGGTCGGCATCGCGGGGGCTCCACCTTGAAGTGTTGCAACCGATGGACCGATTACATGCAGCGGAGTTGTCCACCCGAGTGAGCGAGGAAGAGAGGAAGTGAGTTTGCCGGCGCTTTGGCCTGGCGAACTCCGGCAAGCCGGGCACGGCCAATGTAAACCTGTCATAGTCCCTCAGGAACGGCATTTGACAAACCCGAGGGAACCGCGGGAGTGTATTCCGAGCCGAGCCTACCCCACGAATTGATATGCCCATCCTTGCATGCAGTTTGTCCATTTGACCAAACCCGCTTTGCTCTTGGGCGCGGCTTCAGCCCATTTCTTGGATGAGGCCGGAGTGCTGATCGCCATCCTGATCACCGTGGTGGGTATTCTACTGCGGATCTACTTGGCGAATCATCGGATCGCCGTCGAAGAGCATATCAAAAACAACAAGATGACTGACACTGAGGCGCGCCGGCAGATAAAATTCTACGAAACCTGTTCTTATTGGGTGACGCTGCTGGGCATGGGATTGCTGATTCTGGTCGTGATCGACATGGCGCAGTAAGCGCGGCGCAGTGATCCGGTGTGATTGCGGACTGGCGGTTTGGCCCGCGGTCTTTATGGCTCGGAAGGATGTCGGCCCATCCCACCCTGCGCGAGGCACTGCGGTTCTGGTTGAAGCTTGGCTTCATCAGTTTTGGCGGACCGGCGGGGCAGATTGCCGTCATGCACCGGGAACTGGTGGAGCGAAAGCGCTGGATTGATGAACCGAGGTTTCTGCACGCATTGAATTTCTGCATGCTGCTGCCGGGACCGGAGGCGACGCAGCTGGCGACCTATTGCGGCTGGCTGTTGCACGGGGTGCGGGGCGGCTTGATCGCCGGAGTCTTGTTTGTCGTGCCGGGAGTGCTGACGCTCGGCCTCTTGAGCTGGATATATGTGCGGTATGGGACGGTGCCGGAAGTGGCGGCGATTTTTCACGGTTTGAAGGCGGCGGTGCTTGCCATCGTGGTGGCGGCAGGGTGGCGGGTCGGTCGCCGGGCGCTCACGGGTTCGGTTGCCTGGGTGCTCGCGGCGGCGGCGTTCGTGGCGTTGTTTTTTCTGAAACTGTCGTTTCCGGTGGTGGTGTTTGGCGCGCTGCTGCTGGGATTTTGGGGCGGACGCTGGCGGCCGGGCATGTTTGGCGCCGGCACGGCGCCGTTGGCGGATGCAGGCCAGACCGCGGATGTGCCGGTGGCACGGACGCTGAAACTTGCTGGCCTGGGAATCGCAGTGTGGTTTGCCCCCGTCCTGTTGGCCGGCGTCGGCCAAGGCTGGGATAGCACGCTGACGCAGATCGGATGGTTTTTTAGCAAGGCGGCGGTGGTGACCTTTGGCGGGGCCTATGCGGTGCTGCCTTATGTGGGGCAGCAAGCGGTGGAGCACTACCACTGGATTTCAGCGGGCCAGATGCTCGATGGGCTGGCGTTTGCCGAGACCACGCCGGGGCCACTCATCCTCGTGCTGCAGTTCGTAGGGTTTCTCGCCGGCTGGCAGCATGCCGGCGGGCTGGCGCCTTGGCTGAGTGCCATGGTTGGGGCCGGACTGACGGTGTGGGTCACGTTTGTGCCGACCTATCTTTTTATTCTCATCGGCGCGCCCTATGTGGAGCGGGTGCGCGGCGACGTCCGGCTGAGTGCGGCACTGGCGGCGGTGACCGCTGCCGTGGTCGGGGTGATTCTCAATCTCGCGGTCTGGTTTGCCCTGCAGGTGATTTTCCCGGCGCAGGCGCCGGTGGACTGGTTTGCGCTCGCGGTCGGCGTGGCGGCATTTGCCGCGCTGGAAAGATTCAAATGGGAGATCGTGCCAGTGGTGCTGGCGAGCGGCGCGCTGGGGTGGGGCTGGATGCTGCTGACCGGCTGACAGCCTTTCACAGTCTACGGCTTGCTTGAGATGCGCTCAAATTTTCCGGTCCGCAAAAATATGCCGGTCTGCCGGATGGCCTCCGCATTTTGCATGAGAAAGGGATGGCTCGCAGGGATAACGATGTGGTCCTGCATTTCCTGTAGTTTGGTCTTTTCAACTGTAACCTTGCCGTCATCGGGACCGGGCAGGATGAGGCTGTTGATCCAGTTGATGGAGCGATTGCCGGCGATGATGCCCAGGGAAAAATTAGCGGGACCGAGGCGGGTTGGCGTGGCATCAGATGCCGTGCCGAGTTCCTGGCCGGCGGGACCATTGATTTTTTTATACAACCACCAATCGCCCAGATGGTCGGCGACTTCGCTGCCTTGGTTGGGTGGACCGAGCATGACGACGCGGCCGAGGATGGCGTCCGGCACATGGCGGCTGAAATAGCTGCGCACGAGAATGCCGCCGAGCGAGTGGGTGACGAAATGGATTTTTTCCGCGCCCTGGGTGTGGCAGGCTGCAAGCGCGGGTCCGATGGTGTCGTCGGCGAGCTGGGTGATGAAGGTCGTGCGCGAGGGGTAGTCGAGGTTGTGCACGATATAGCCGGCGCGGGTGAGGGCGTCGGCCATGGACGTCATCGAGGCGTTTGTGCGGCACAGCCCGTGAAGCAGAATGACGTGCTCGCGGGTGTCGGCCATGATGGCGAAGGGCAGGAAGAAGCTGAGAGCCAGCAGGAGCGTGCCGCGCGTCGGACGCATGACCGTCAGCCGACGAAGAATTTCAGCGTGCGGCGGAGCGAGGCGACGAGGATGTCGATCTCCTCCGGCGTATTGTAGAAGTAAAAGCTCGCGCGGGTCGTGCTGGTGAGGCCGAGCTTGCGCATGAGCGGCTGGTTGCAGTGGTGGCCGCCACGCAGAGCCACGCCATCCTCGTCGGCAAAGGTGACAATGTCGTGGGCATGCAGGCCTTCGAAGGCAAAGCTCACGAGTCCACTGCGCTCCGCTCCAGTCCGCGGGCCGATGATGCGGATGCCGGGCAGGGTGGAGAGTTTTTCCATCGCGACGCGGGCGAGCGCGTCGTCGCGCGCCGCGATCTGGTCGCGACCGAGCGCGTCTAGGTAATCGCAGGCCGCACCGAGCGCGATGGCGTCGGCGACGTTGGGCGTGCCGGCCTCGAAGCGTTCGGGCGCGGGTTTCCAATTGGCTCCTTCATAGGTGACGCTCACGACCATGCCGCCGCCGGTTTCATCGGGTGCGAGTTTGTCGAGCAACGCGCGGCGGCCATAGAGGACGCCGATGCCGGTGGGGCCACACATCTTGTGGCCGGAGAAGGCGACGAAATCCGCCCCTAACGCCTGCACGTCGAAAGGCGCATGGCCGATGGACTGTGCGGCATCGATCACGGTTACGGCGCCGACAGCACGTGCGCGCCGGCAGAAATCGGCCGCAGGATTGATGGTGCCGAGGGTGTTGGAGACGTGCGTGAAGGCGAAGAGCTTCACCTGAGGCGTAAGCAATTTTTCCAATGCTTCGAGGTCGAGTCCGCCTTCGCCATCGGCGCCGAGGAGCGGCACATATTTCAGCGTGGCGCCGGAGGCCTTGGCGGCCTGCTGCCACGGGACGAGGTTGGAGTGGTGCTCCATTTCGGTCGTGAGCACGATGTCGCCGGGCTTAAGGTGCGCATGGCTCCAACTGCGGGCGACGACGTTAATGCTCTCGGTCGTGCCGCGGGTGAAAATGATCTCGGCGGGATCGGCGGCGTTGATGAACTTCGCGATGCGGGCGCGGGCGCCCTCGTAGCCGTCGGTCGCGCGCATCGAAAGCGCGTGGAGCCCGCGATGGACGTTGCTGTTGTCGCGTTCGTAGTAGTGCACGAGGGCATCGATCACGCTGCGCGGTTTCTGCGAAGTGGCCCCGTTGTCAAAATAGACCAAGGGCTTGCCGTTGACCTGTTGATGCAGGATGGGGAAGTCGGCGCGGACGTTTTTCCAGTCGGGCATGGTGTAGAATCGTTCTCGTTAGCTTCGTCGTTCTCCTTCGTCGGTTCGATCTATTCCCGAGGTGAGAGAACGATGGGTTAGTCCTTGTGCGTTTCCGTCGTGGCCGAGACGGGGTCACCCTTCAGGGCGTTGAGGGTGGCGTGCCAGCCGAGGGTGGCGCACTTGATGCGGGCGGGGAAGGCATGCACGCCGGCGAAGGCCCCGAGGTCGCTGATTTCCTCCGGTGCATTGCCCGTGGTCACGATGTCATGAAATTCTTTGTAGAGCTGCTCCGCCTCGGCGGCGGTCTTGCCCTTGACCTGCGTGGTCATGAGCGAGGCGCTGGCCTGTGAGATGGCGCAGCCCGAGCCGTCGAAGGAAATGTCGCCGATGCGGTCGCCGTCGAGCCGGAGGTAAACGCTGCATTGATCGCCGCAGGAGGGATTGTCGCCGTGCGCCACGCGGTTGGCGGTGGGCAGCTTGCCGCGGTTCCGGGGGCGGCGGTTGTGGTCGAGGATGACCTGCTGGTAAAGGTCGGCGAGATCGGACATGGACCAAGACGCTAGCGAAAACTTCGCCAAGCGCAAAGCCCGCTTTTACTTTTACGCGGTATAAGTCCGCCGGGGCAATCGTGCTCAGTCGAAACTCACCGGTTTGCCGGAATCTGCGGACGCGTAGAAGGCGTCGGCGATGCGGGCGAAGAGCAACGAGTCCCGCAGACTGGTGCGCGGGGCGCGTTTTTGCAGGATCGCGTCCACGAAATCGAAGACCACGCCATCGTGTTCCAGCGTGAGGGGGGTCTCGTCACCCTCCCAGAGCACGCGGGTGCGCGTGCCGGTGGCGGGGTCGGGTTCGATGAGCACGATGTTGGCGGACTTGGCCTTGAGCATCTGCAGATTGAGGGAGCCGCGCTCGCCGCCAATCACCCAAGTGCTGCCGGGAGGCAGGGTGGAGGACTCGGCGCGCTCGTAGGTGAGCACACAGCCTTCGGCGAAGGTCACCAAGCCGGTGATGTGGGTCTCGGCGTCAGAACCGGGAGCGGCGTAGGCGGAGAATGCGGGCGGCACCTGCCAGGTGCGGGCGAGGGCAAACTGCGGCGTGAGCTTGAAGTCGAGCAGCCCGAGCAGGTAATCGAGATCGTAGCAGCCCCAGTTGACGAAGATGCCACCGCCGTTGAGATCGCGGCGCAGGCGCCAGACGGGCGGGATGTTCTTCGGTTCGGGCCCGGGCTGGCTGATGGCGTGACAGGTGATGGTGCGGATTTTGCCGAGACCACCGCCGCGCAAAAACTCGGTGGCCACGCGGGCGGACTCAAACGACCGGTAGCGCGAAGAGCAGCAGGCCCCGATACGATCGCCTTGCGCGGCAAGCATGGCGCGCACATCGGTCGCGCTCATCGCGACGGGCTTTTCGGTGAGGATATGTTTGCCGTGCTTGAAGGCGGCGAGCGCGATCGGCAAGCGGGCACAGGCCGGCAGCGCGATGATGATGGCATCAATCTTCGGGTCGGCCAGCAGTTCGTCGGCCTTGGTCGTCCAGCGCGCGACACCGAACTCCGCGGCGGTTTTCTGGGCGACTTCGCCGCGCAAATCGCAGACGGCCGCGGCGCGGGCCGTGGTCATTTTGGCGAGCGCTTGCAGGTGATATTGGGCGATGACGCCGCAACCGATGATCGCGATATTTAGCATGGGTATTTAAGATTGGGGACAAGATTGCTTTGCAGCATCCGGCGGCATTGTCTAGCGCGAGTTCTGTGTCCCTGACTAATTTCATCGGCAGTGAGCTGATCATCGCGATTGGACGACTGGATGCGGCGCATCTGCTCGGCCCGTGGCCGCGGCATGTGCCGGCGCGTTGTCGGCGGCGGGCGCAGTTCACGCCGGTGCTCTACGATGAAAATCACGCGCATGAACACGCCGAGCTATGCCTGTTGATTGAAGGGCACTGTGTGTTCAGCCTCGATCATGCGGCGAGCGTGTTGAATCCGGGTGACTTGGTGGTCTGCCCGGCGGGCCGACCGCACGGAGAAACCTTTGTGCGCGCAGGGACGGGCTACCGTCTCGTGTGGTGGAGTCTGCATCGGGCAGAACCGACCGTGCATGTGACGCGCTATCGGAAGCGCGGGGGTTTCTCGCTGGAGTATCAGCTGAGCCTGCGGGAATTACCGGCGGAAGCGCAGGCGCGGGTGGCCCTGTTGCGCAAGCTGGCCGAGGCGAAAAACACACCGGCCGTGGAGGCGTTGCGCGAGAGCATGCTGACGCTGGCCCTGGCGCTCTACCGGCGGGTGCTGGATGGAGGCGAGGCACAGGTGGATACACGCGCACAGCTCGTGCGGCGGGCGGTGGAGTTTGTGCGGGCGCAATCCGACCGGCCGCTGGCGCTCGCGGATGTGGCACACGCCGTGCATGTGTCGCCGAATTATCTGACGGGGCTTTTCCGCGCGGA
>JAGNQV010000167.1 GCA_017988885.1 Opitutaceae bacterium
GGCGTATGTCGCGGCGGAATTTGAGAAAGCCGGCGCGCGGGTGCATGCAGAGAAGTTTCCCGTGCAGGCCCGCGAGGTTCGCGAGCAGCAGTTGCAGGTCTTTTATGACGGGGCGTGGCACGATGCGGGGTGTTCGCTGTTTGCCAACACGCCGGGCACGGCGGGCGCGTGGGTCGAGGCGCCGTTGGTTTTTTTTGATGCACCGACGGGCTATCAGCGCCCGGAGCTGGCGCCACTCATGCGCGGCAACATCGTGCTGCACCTCGGCTGTCACATCGAGTCGCGGGAAAACTATCGCCGGCTGGTGGCCGCGCAGCCGGAAGGCGTGCTGATGGTGGATGTGCGGTATCCGGGGGCGGCGGCGCTGGCCGACGCGATTTTTCCGGCCTATGCGGCGAAGTGCGGCGCCGTCACGTCCCTCAACGTCGCCTACCTCGATGCCTGGCGCTGGCGCGAGCGCGGGGCGACGCGGGCTCGCTTCCGGGTCGTGGGCGGACCGCGGCCGGCAGAATCGGCCAATGTCATCGCGGAGTTGCCGGGCACGGACGCGGCGGCCGGCGTGCTTTATCTCGGCGGCCACCACGATACCCAGGCGGACTCGGTGGGGGCCGACGACAACGGTTCGGCGACGGCGGGGCTCATCGAGCTGGCGCGCGTGCTGGCGACGCTGCCGCGCCGCCGGACCATCCGGCTGATCTCGTTCGGCGCGGAGGAGCAATTGTCGGTGGGCAGCGCGGCCTATGTCCGAAAGCACCGGACCGAAATCGCGCGCGACGGCCGGTGTATCTTCAACCTCGACAGCTTTGGTTCGCTGCTGGGCTGGAACACGCTTTCGGGCAATGGTCCGCGCGAACTGGATGCGGTGCTCGCGCAGTATTTCGGGCAACAAGGCCAACTATTTCGGCGGGAGGCGGGCGTGCTGCCGTATGCGGACCATTTTCCGTTTGTGGCCGCGGGCGTGCCGGGACTGACGCTGATGCGGTTGAACTGTGCGAGCGGGCGTTTTTTTCACCACCGCGCCGATGACGACCTGAGCCGGGTGGACGTGAATCTCATGGCGTCGGCGCTGAATGCGATTGCGGCCTTCACGGCGGACATGGCGGTCTGCGCCACGCTGCCGTTTGCGGTCGGGATTCCCTTGGGCGAGCAGGCGGCGGTGGCGCACTGCTGGGAGGATTTGTTTGGCGGCTGGGATTTTACGGGTTGAACGGGCACCGCCGACGGGTTGCCGAGACGGGCGCCGGGGTCGCTGCAATCGTCCGACCGGCGTGCGATGGCACGATTGTGTGCATCCGACCCGCTGATCGGAGCGTAGAAAAGGGGATGAAAAAAATCTTACTCGGCATTTTCTTGGGTGTGGTAGCTTGGCCGCTGGCCGGATCCGCGGTCACGAGCGAGGCAGGCGCGCCCGCAGAGTGGTCGGTCAGTGTGGGCGGCGGCGTGCTTTTTCGGCCCGCGTTTACCGGTTCATCCGATTATCAATGGCTGGCCGTGCCTTCCATCAAAGTGCGCTATGGGGAAGATTTCTTTGCTTCGGTGGAGCAGGGCATTGGCTATAATTTTATCCGCCAAGACGGCTGGACGGCCGGGCCGTTGCTGAAGCCGGATTTCGGGCGCAAGGCCGATGGCAGCAGCCCTTTCCGCGTGGCCGGCCGCAAATCCACGGCGCTGCGGGGATTTGCAGACGTTGATGCGGCGATGGAGGTCGGCGCATTTGTGCACCACACCGCGGCCAACTGGACCACCCAACTGGAAGTGGGGCGTGGCCTCGGCGGGCACGAGGGCTTTAAGGCTTCGCTGGCGATTGACTGGACCCAAAACCTGCGTGGCGCCACGGCAGACCGGACTCGCGGCCCGCTCCTATTCGTATCCGGCCCCCGGGTGAAGTGGGCAGATGCCAGCTATCACGAAGCCTATTTCGGGATCAATCCGGCAACGGCGCTGGCCGCCGGTCTCCCGGTCTACCGGGCGGGATCAGGTTTTAGCGCGGTGGGTTGGAGTGCGGCGTTGGTCGCTCCGCTCGATCGCCGCCTTTCGTTGGTGGGCTTGATCAATTATGAACGGCTGTTGGGGCCCGCCGCCGATTCGCCTTTGGTGCGACTGCGCGGCAGCGCCAATCAATTGACCACGGGCCTGTTCCTCGCCTACAAATTATAGCGGTCAACCCGGCGGCTGCCCGCGTGACGCCCCGGCGGGACTTCACCCGCTGAGCGGCGGTTGATTTTCCTGGGCGGGCAGCGGCGGGCTGGGCGGAGTGGTTTGGGCCACCCGCACCCCGGCGCGACGCGCCCGGAGACACGCGATGGGATATTTTATCCCGAAGTGATAGAGCCCGAGAAAAAAGAGGATGCCGAGCAGGGCATAGGCCAGACCTTCGCCGGTGGTGGGCACGGCGGGTTTGTAGATGGACCACGTGGCCCGCGTGATGGAGAAATCGAGGTGCCGCACGAAGACGAAAGGGCGCGACCACAGGGACGCGTCGAACAACGCGGCCTGGGCGGCGGTGAGGTCAGTCACGCGCTCCACGGTCTCCGACATGACGCTGCCGAGTTTGGCCACGGCGGGCTCGGCGTTGGTCGTGGTGCGATGGATCAGGTCGTCGAGCGAGAGGCCGGAAGACTTGGCGACTTGCTGAAATTGCAGCAACTGGCGGCGCGCCTCGTCGAGATGGCCGCCGAGGCGTTGCAGGTATTGCTGCATGAACTCCGGCACTTGCGAAAAAAGCACCGCCCCCAGCACGCACATCACGCGGTCGATCAGACCGTCGCCGGCATTCAACAGGGTGCGCCCGGGTTTCATGGAGCCAACGATGGGTGGGGGGAAGGGCAAGGCAAGCCGGGTGGTGGCCTCACGCCGGCAGGGGCACGGTGAAGCAGAACGTCGCACCTTGGCCGGGCTCGCTGTGGGCCCAGATTTTTCCGCCGTGGCTTTCGACAATTTTCTTGCAGATGGAGAGGCCGAGACCGGTGCCGTGGGCCTTGCCATGGGTGGCAAAAGGCTGGAAGAGCTGCGCGGCGATTTCGGGCGCGATGCCCTTGCCGGAGTCCTGCACCTCGATCCGCAGGGCCCCCGGCTCGACCACCGAGCGCAGGATGATTTTTCCGCCGGCACGCATTTCGTCCACGGCGTTGTTGACCAGATTGTAGAACACCCGCGACAGGCGCTGGGCATCGAGTTGCACGCTGACGGCGGGCGCGGCGTTGCCGAGCTCGAGGGTGACATCACGCTCGGCGATTTCGGCCCGGATTTCTTCCACGAGGGGCTGGAGGAACTCGGCGAAATTTACCGTCGTGAGGTTGGTCGAGCGACCGGAAGGGCGCGTGACCTCCATGAGCTCGTTCAACATGTTGGTCAGGCGATGGACCTGGCGGTTGATGTGCTCGGCGGCCTTTGCGCGCATGGGCGGAGTGGAGCGCTCGCTGGTCGCGAGCTGACACGACAGACTGATGGTGCTGAGCGGCGTTTTGAAATCGTGCACGATGGTGCCGGCAAAGCGGCCGACCGCGGCGAGCAGCTCGGCCTGCATGATTTCATCCATGTATTTTTGATTCGACGAGCGCATGCGCTTGCTGAATTCGCGGATGAGGCTGAGCGCGAGTTGCGGGCGGCGGTCGAGCAGCTGGAGGAATTCGTCGCGACTGAGGAAAAGCGCCCGCGTGTCCATCTCGGCGCGCGCATTGGCCGAGCGCGGCGCGGTGTCGAGCACCGCCATCTCGCCAAGAAAATCGCCGGGTCCGAGCGTGGCGAGCACACGGGGGTCGTTGTTGGCGACCACGGCGGTAATCTGCACCCGGCCCGACGCGATGACATACAGGCCGTCGCCGGGATCGCCGGTGGCAAAGATAACCTCACCCGCCCGGAAGCTGCGGACTTGGTCGGGCCGCCCGATGGCTTGCAATTCCGCACTCAGGGAACCAGCGGGAGGCAATTCGGGTGATGGCGGCATGGCGGGGTTGAGCAGGTTCTAGGCCCACATCCCCGAGGCGCAAGGGCAGAGCGTGCGCGCGGCGCGGCAAGCGGCCGGCGCCAAGACCGCAAACGGTGCCGTGCTTCGGGTTGGGATTGCGCCCGACAACGGGGTTAATTTTGTTCGGTGGGATGAGTATGCCGAAATCGCTGGTCGCAGACAATGGCTGGGATAAGTCGGCGGGACCGTGGATTCGATTGATGGAGACGGGTGATCCCAACCGCGTGCTGCTCATGGATGAGGTGATGCTGGGGCTTTGCGGCGAAGTGCGCGGGTTGGCGGTGTTGGATGTCGGCTGCGGCGAGGGGCGCTTTTGTCGCATGCTCGCGCAACGCGGCGCCCGGACCACCGGCATCGATCCGACCGCCGCGCTGATTGCCGAGGCACGGCGGCTGCACCCGGAAGGAATTTACCTTGAGGCGATGGGGGAAGCACTGCCGCTGCCGGATGCGAGCATGGATCTGGTGGTAAGTTACATCGCGTTGGTGGACATCCCGGATTACAAGGCGGCGATCCGGGAGATGGCCCGCGTGCTGCGGCCCGGCGGTCGTTGCGTGGTGGCAAATCTCAATGGGTTTGCCACGGCCTCGACGCGGTTTTGGGCCCGCGATGACGAGGGTCACAAGCTGCATTGGACGATGGACAATTACATGACGGAGCGGCCGGGGAAGGCGGAATGGGCGGGGCTCTCCATCACCAACTGGCACCGCCCGCTGTCCGCCTACATGCAGGCCTTTCTCGCGAATGGCTGGGGGTTGGAGCATTTCGACGAGCCGGTGCCGACGGCGGCGGTCCTTGCGGCGCATCCGGGCAAACGCGATTACCTGCGCATACCGCATTTTTGCGCGATGATCTGGCGGGCACCGGTTAACTCAAGCAGCCAACAGGGATGACCCCGGTTGTTCCCCAGTCGAAGTCCGACGGGGAATAAACGGCAGCTTGGTCGCTCGTATGGGAGAATGCTTCTGCGTAAATTTTGGCTGTTGGCGGTGTTGTTTTGGGCCGTTGTGGCTGGAAGCGTGCCAGCGGCGGATTGGCGCGGGGAGACCCGACTGGTCTGGCATGGCAATGTGACCAATGCCGACCGTGCGGCGGATCGGCTCGCAGCCATCCAGTCGCAGACCGAGGTCGCGGTTAAAAGACGCTGGGTGCTGCCCGCTGGAAACCAAGTGTGGGTTGGCTGGCAATTTGGCCTCGATGCGTGGCCGCGTTTTGCGGGACTCGATACCCTTGCTGGCGGACCTGTGCTGGGCTGGAGCCACAAGTTTGGCTTGGGGGCGCAAGTGCCGGTCTTGGTGGTGCAGGCGGCGGGTGAATGGGTGGCGGCGCGAGAGGAGATGCGCGCCGGCCGGGGTGGAGCACTGGAGTTGCGCTTGCAACGGCGGTTCGGCTCCGACTGGCAGCTGGCCGGCGGGGTGGAATGGGAAAAATACCGGGCGCGCGGGCACGCTTTCAGGCGTGCGGGACGGGAATATTTTTTACGGACAGACTATCAGATGGCCCGATGGAACTTCATGCTCGAACTGCATGCCCGGACGGGGGTGGTGGTTTCCTACACCTCACCGCCACGACCGGATCTGGTGCAGGCCGGCAAAGTGCTGACATTGGTGGACACCTTCGAGCGTGAGAGCTCGCTGCTGGCCTACTATTTCCCCGCGGATACCCGCAGCGGTGCAGTGGAAGCCACGCGTGGACTGGATGCGCAGACTGCCGTGTTTCTGCGTTTTGAATATCGTGATACCACCCACAATGCGGTCCGTTATCTGAACCAGCTTTCTTCATTGGGCATCCGGCGGGAATTTTAAACCCGGCAAAGGACTGGCTGAGCCCCGGGAGGGCGCTGCCCTTGGGCTTCCGTTCAAAGCATGGATTGACCGGGAAATTTGTGTTGGCGTTTAGGGAGGCATGGACGGTGGTGGGCTGTCTTATGAATCACCCGAAAACTGGACGCGGGCCGGACAGCATTGGGCGCGAGCTGAAATTGGCCGGGCGCTACCTGAATGTCCCGATCAAGGCCGGGACCCCGCGCCGCACGATGGCGATCGAACTCGAAGGCGTAGTCGTCCGGTGCTTCGAAATCGAACTGGCGGTGGACGAAATCGATTACTGGGCGTTCGTCGAGGTTGAGGCTTGGCGCGACCGCCGGGCGTTGATCCGGCTGCACGCGCAGCCGACGGTGGAGGATCCGGTCATCCACGCCCATGCGGCGGCACACCCATTGGCCGGCAACGCACTGGACCGGCTGGAAGTGGCGGAGGAAATCCACGATGCGGCGGCACTCTATCACGAGGAGCTGCGGCCGCAGTTTCATTTCACGCCGCGGTGCGGCTGGCATAATGATCCCAACGGCATGTTCTGGTTCGCCGGCGAGTATCATCTGTTTTATCAGTGGCAGCCTTTCAGCGTGAGCTCGTTCAGTGACAAATCCTGGGGTCACGCCGTGAGCCGCGACCTGCTGCACTGGGAGGAATTGCCGCTGGCGCTGCCGGCGGATCACGAGGGCGCGAAGTGGTCCGGCTCCGGCGTGGTGGATTGGCACAATGTTTCCGGCCTGCAGCAGGGG
>JAGNQV010000168.1 GCA_017988885.1 Opitutaceae bacterium
CGAGCTCGGCGCTGTGCTGGGCGACATGGTCCATGCCGATGTAAACGTAGCCCCGGCTGGTGAGGGTCTCGGTGATGAGTTTGAGCATCGCGAGCTTGGTCTCGGGCGTGGGCAGGGCGGATTCGCGTTCGAGAATTTTTTGCGCGGGTTTCATCCACGGCACGTGCGCGTAGCTGAAGACGGCGAGCCGGTCGGGATTGAGTTCGAGCACCTGTTCGAGGGTGTCGCGAAACGTGTCCACGGTCTGGTAAGGCAGACCGTAGATCAGATCGAGATTAATGGAGTTGAACCCCTCGGCACGCAGCCACGTGATGGTTTGTTCGGTCAGCGCGCGGGGCTGGATGCGGTGCACCGCTTCCTGCACCTTTGGGTTGAAATCCTGCACGCCGAGTGAGGCGCGGGTGAAACCGCTTTCACGCAGGGCGACGACTTGGTCGCGGGCCAGGCGGCGCGGATCGACCTCCACGCTGAGTTCGGCATTCGGCGCAAAATTGAAATAGCGGCGCGTGAGCGCATCGAGGCGCTTGAGTTCGTTCGGTTGGAAAAACGTGGGCGTGCCGCCGCCGTAGTGGAGCTGCGTGACGAGGCGGTCCGGATGGACGCGGGGCGCGAGCAGGCCGACTTCTTTTTCCAAATAATCGAGATAGGCGTCGGAGCTTTTGTGATTGAGCGTGATGACGGTGGTGCAGCCGCAGAACCAGCAGAGCGTTTCGCAAAATGGCAGGTGATAATAAAGCGACAGCGGCAACGAGGCGTCGCGGTTGGAGCGGTCGATGTGCTCCAGCAACGGCTGCGGATCAACGTAGTCCTTGAACTCCACGGCCGTGGGGTAGGACGTGTAGCGCGGCGCGGAGATGTCGTATTTGCGGACGAGGTCGAGATCGACGGTAATCATGAGAAGAAGGGGAAGCCGCCGAAGCGGAGGGCGATGCCGGTGCGCCCCGTGTGCGCACTAGTCCAGATGCAGGCGCTCGGAACGTGGAGGAAAATCAGCGGGTAGTAGAGTGATGGATTCATGAGTCGCCCGGCAGAGTTCTGCCGGATGAAGGACAGAATGTAACAGGGATAGCGGAAGATGGCTTTGATTCAGGTCAAAACGAAAGACGCTTTGAGGTCGATCCCCGGTGCCAGGATTTCCGGCCCCGCTATATCGAACTGTGTTCAGGGCGCCGGGATGCTCGTCTTGATGGCGTCGGCCCAATCCACTAACTGTTGGATCTGAAGTTCGGTGAGCTTCGCCTGGCGGTGGGTGATGAGATAGGAGGGCAGAGGCATCGCGCCGTCCTTGGTTTCCTTGATGGTCTCGTCCATTTTCTTGCGTGCACGTTTGGGCGCATAGGTGCCGAACTGGGAGAAGTTGAGTTCGGCGCGTCCTTCGTTGACGTGCTGCTGCATCCACCAGCCTACGGGCTGAATGCGCGTATACCATGGGTAGCGCGTGTTATCCGAATGGCAGTCGTAACAGCTCTCCGCGAGGATGGTTTTAACGGCCGGCGGGGTCGGATACATCGCCATGATGTCGTTGGGGCCGGAGGCGGCGGCGGAGACGTTTTTCGCGGGAGGAAAGAACTGGATCGCCACCAAGGCGGCGAACAGGACAACGAGGATTTTTTTGATTACAGATTTCATGGGATGACTTTGATTCAGCCGGCGGTCATCTAGTGCGTTACCGCCGAGATTTTATATGGAGTTACATGGAGGCATTGGGTGATTGAGCGGTCCGGTGAAATGAAGCGCATCCGCCGGGCGGCGGCCTCATGAGTGGGCATCGGGCAGTGGATGCCAATTGGGGTGATCGAAGAAAGTGACGTAGGCCTGCAACGCATGGGTGAGTTTCGCGGCGCCTTCCGCGGACCGGCCGTCGGTCGTGAGCAGTGAGGCGCCGGCCATGAGGTCATTGATGATCACGTGCAGGTTGGTATCCGCCGCGGGGGCGAGTTGGCAGTTTTGTATCATGTAGGTCACGTTTTCCTGCACGGTGGCGGCGAGGGCCTTGGCGTGGGCAGGCGTCAGGTTCGCCGTGTGCTCCTCGTGCATCTGGAGTGCGACCGCATCGCGGATACGCTGCATGCCGAGGCGCAGCGGTTCGTCCGTCTCCCAGCGCTGACCGTCATTGAGCGTAAGCACCAACGCGCCATGGTCGTCGTGATCATGCGCGTGACTGTGGCCTTCATGAAAATGGGACCAGATCAGGTAGCTGCTTTCGACCAGCACGATGACAAGAACGAAAGCGGCGATGAAGGGCCAACGACGAGGTGAGGCAGAAGTTTTCATAGGACGATTTTTCATGGGAGGTTAATGGGATGGTTTATGAGAGCAGGGCGGACTTCTGAGGTTGGAGCGACCCGAACTCACGGCCTTCGCCGGCTTCCTCATAGGTGATGCCGTCACGGATGTGGTAAATGCGTTTGAAGGTGGGGATGATCTTCTCGTCGTGCGTGACGACGATGATGGCGGTTTCGAAACGGCGCGCCATGTCGTTGAGCAGACGGATGACGGACATCGCTCGTTCGGAATCCAACGGGGCGGTGGGCTCGTCGGCGAGGATCACGGG
The DNA here is from genome assembly GCA_017988885.1 of Opitutaceae bacterium. Taxonomy (GTDB): domain Bacteria; phylum Verrucomicrobiota; class Verrucomicrobiia; order Opitutales; family Opitutaceae; genus UBA2377. Next base: position 2,555 of record JAGNQV010000168.1, read on the forward strand.
CGGGCGGTTGACCAAGCCGCGGGCAATGGCCACCCGCTGCTGCTCGCCGCCGGAAAGTTGCGCGGGCATGGCGTGGGCCCGATGATGCACATCGAGCGCGGTGAGCAGTTCCATCGCTCGCTCGCGGGCCTCGGCATTGGGGACCCCGGCGAGCATGGGCAGCAGCGCGACGTTGTCGGTCACGTTTAGGAACGGGATCAGGTAGGGCGCTTGGAAAATGAAACCGATCTTGTCGCGGCGCAGGGCCCGCAGGTCGCGCACCTTCCAGCCGCCATCGTAGATCGTTTCACCGCCGAGGGTCATCTTGCCCGCGGTCGGATCGATCACTGCGCCCAAACATTTCAGCAGCGTGCTCTTGCCAGAGCCCGAGGGACCGATGAGGCCCACGACTTCCCCGGCGGCGACGTGCATGTCCACGCCCTTGAGCGCGTCCACGGCGGTGTCACCCTGGCCGTAGCGTTTTTTCAAACCTTCGATGAGTATGCCGTGTCCACTCATATTAGCCTCCAATGGCTTCCGCCGGATCGACCTTCAGGGCCATGCGGATTGCCACGATGCTTGACAGCACGCAAATCAGCATCACGGCGAAAAAGCCCGCGACGGAATCCTGGGGAATTAGCAGCACGTATTTGGGAAACAACGGCGCCGCGAAGGTGGCGCTGATCTTGCCGACGACGAAGCCGATCAAGCCGAGGATCAGCGCCTGCTGCAGGATCATCGAAGCGATGTGGATGTTTTTTGTGCCGATGAGTTTCAACACGGCGATCTCCCGGATCTTATCCATGGTCAGGGTGTAGATGATGAAGGCGACGATGGTGGCGCTGACGGCGGCGAGGATGACCAAAAACATGCCGATCTGTTTGGCCGAAGTGGCGATGAGTTTGCCGACGAGGATACCTTCCATTTGGGCGCGGGTATAAACCTGCAGGCGTTTCCAGCGACGGATCGGCTCGGCCACTTCCTCCGGGGTGAAACCGGGTTCGATTTGCACCAGCACCGCGTTGACGGACGGACTGCGGCTCTGCGAGGCGATGACCGAGTCGAGCAAGCCCGGCACACCCGGACGATTGAAAGCGGGATTGGCGCTGGTGCGGCGGCGCTGCTGGATGATGGACTCGTTGTCCTTCAAGAACTGCGCTTCCTGCGCGTCCTTCAGCGGAATGAAAACCATCGGATCGCCGCTCGAAGACACCATGCGGCGGGTGAGCCCGACGACGGTGTAGAGATTGCGACGAATCTGGATGCGTTCACCAAGTTGAAAATGGGTGCTGACGTCCGCGACGGCTTCATAGTGCCCGCGGGTGATCTGCCGGCCGGCGATCAGGTAGTTCGGTTGCCCGGGTTCGCCGGGTCCACCGGGAACCACGCCGACGACCATGGAACGCACATCCACCTTGCCCCGGCGCACCTGCATGGTGAGATAAGTGATGTTGGCGGCGCGGGCGACGCCGGGAATGCCGCGGACGCTGCGGTAAACATCGTCATTGAGGCCGGAAGGTTCGGCGTAGGGCCCCAGCGTGTCTTTCTGCACGACCCAGAGATCCGCGCCGCTGTTGTCGAGCAGGGCTTTGCCGTCAGCCACCATGCCGCGGTAAACTCCGGCCATCGTCAGGGTCACGCCAATGAGGAGTCCCAAGCCCATGCCGGTGAAGACGAACTTGCCCCAAGCATGGAGAATGTCTCTGCCGGCCAGACTGATCACAGCGCACCTCCGGGTAATCGTGCCACGACTTTGATCCGGGTGTGCGCACCCAGGGCGCGTTGACTATAAACGACCACTTGCGCGCCGGGTTCGAGACCGTCGAGGACCTGCACCTGACCATCCAGATCGTTGGCACCCGCTTTGATCGGCGCAAAGGCTATCGCGCCATCTTGCAGGAGCCATACGCCGAGTTGGCCCCCGATGCGTTTGACGCTGGCATTGGGCACCACGGGGGCGGCGGCCAACTCCGGCAGTGACACGGTCACTTCGGCCAATTCTCCAAGGGGAGGCAGGGGTGTGGGCAGTTGCGCAAACACGACCTTGGCCAGCGTCTCTTCCGTCACGGTATCGGCGACGGGTTCGACGCGGAGGACTTGCCCAGCGAATATTTTTCCTTCCTGGGAACGCAGCACGATGCGGGCCGGTAGTCCGGCGCGCAATTGGGCGGCGCGCAACTGATCGAAGCGCACATTGATCCACAGACTCGTGGGATCGATTACCTCCAGCACGGCCTGTCCGGCGACCACCGTCGTGCCGGGATCCGCGTGGCGGACCGTCACCAACCCGTCGGCGGGAGCGATGAGCCGGAGGTTGGCCTTTTGCTGAATCAGCACGTCGAGGTTTGCGCGAGCCCGGCTCAATTCTTGGCGGGCCATTTCTAAACCAGCCTGGGCCGTCGCGAGACTGGCGGTCGCCATTTGAAATTCCTGCTGTCGGTTTTCGACGTCTTCGTCGCTGACGGAGCGCGCTTTGAGCAGTTGTTCGTAACGCCGTGCTTGGGCTTCGGCATAATGCTGCCGGGCGGAAACCTCCTGCACCCGCGCCCCGGCGGTGAGCACTCCGGCTTCCGCGCGTTTGAGTTCGGCGTTTTGCGCCGCAATCCGTTCGTCGAAGTCCACGGGGTCCATCGCGCCGAGCACCTGCCCAGCCTGCACCCGGTCACCCACCTGCACGTCGACGCGTTGCACGCGACCGGCTGTGGTGGGGCCGATCTTGTAAGTGTAGCGAGCCTCAATGGTCCCGATGCCGAAGAGCGCGGGAGAGAGGGCCCGGTTTTCCACCGTGGTTGCGGTCACGGGGACGGAAGCCAGTGGGCCGGAGCGAAAGACGACGTAAGCAAAGAGCGCCAGCAAGGGGATGATCACGCCGAGCAGTGCCCAGGTGCGGCTTTGGAGCGGGTGACGTTTCATGGAATCCTCCTCACGCCCCGCGCAAAGAGGGCAAAGGCTCCGGGAGCGGCGTCACGGAGCCGTGAAATTTTACCGGCGATCAACGACTGCATGATCAAGCCTTGGATCAGGCCAATGAACAAGGTGGCGGCGGCGTTCGTATCCACCTCAGGCGCCACTTCGCCCTGCTGCTTCCCTTGTTCGAGCAGAGTGTGCAGGCGCTGCGCGTATTGGGTGAGCATGGTCCGCACCAGACGTTTTGTGGCGGTGTCCTTGGCCCGCTGGAGTTCGCTAAAAAGCAGCCGGGGCACTCCGGGATGCTTGCCTACGAAATCAAGGTGGGCGATGAACATGGCTTCAAGGGCGGCGAGAGGGGAGTTGGCGCCTTGCGCGGCTTGGTCAATCCGGGCCTGCAATCGTTCGGCGACCCAGCGCATGGCCGCCTGCCACACGGCGTCCTTGGTGGGGAAATGGCGGAAGAGCGCCCCTTGGGTCAGGTTCATCCGCTCGGCAATCGCGCTGGTGGTGATCTCGCCCGGGTTCTGCTCAGCCGCCAAGGCAATCACCGCTTCGATGGTCACGAGGCGGCGTTGGTCGGCGGGAAGATACTTGGAGATGAGTTTCATCGGGGCTTTAAATGAAAGTAATTGATTACTTACATTAGAAGCGCCGGCAAGGGGTGGATGAAAGCGATGTGCTCAAACCTTGATTTGGATCAAGGTTTCGCGGGCGGAGTGGAAAAAATCGATCTGCGCAGGCCAAGTTTACCAATCGGTAACCGGCCCAAATTTCACGGAACGCGCCCGTTCTTGGTGGCGCATGAAAGAGGGTGGCGCGGCGTTATCGCTTGAAGCCGCGCCGGCGTGGGTAGCGTCCGAATGGCGGTGGGCGACCGCGGGTTTGGCCGGACGTCGGGCGAAAGACCAAAGCGCCATCACGACGAGGAGATAAGTGCCATAGGCGAGGGCGACGGTCAATGAGGGCTGACTGCGGTAGCCGAAAAGCGTTTTCAAGCCATGGCCCCAGGCAGACTGGTCGCTGACGAGCGCGGAGGAATCCCAGATGGGATCAACCAATGCC
>JAGNQV010000170.1 GCA_017988885.1 Opitutaceae bacterium
CTGCGAGGGTGTCTTTCGCTTCGACCCGCTACGAAATCACTGGTTTAAACTAAGCCATGCCAACGAGACGCGCGCTCAGGAAAAGCTCAGGGCAACGAGCCAAGGGCGCCCGCGCCGAAGTGATCAAGCGGGCCCTCAACGCCCAGCGGGAGAAATTCCGGGCTTTCCTCGTGACCCGGGTCGGCAGCGAAGCTGATGCCGAAGACATCTTGCAGGCTGGATTGACCAAGGCCTTCCGTCATGCGGAAGACCTCCGCGAGGACGACAAGGCCGTCGCGTGGTTCTATCGTCTGCTGCGCAATGCGGTCACTGACCACTACCGCGAAAAGGGTGCCCTCCGGCATCGGGACGAGGCGCTCGCCAAGATGGTTCAGGCCTCGGAGGCCGGGAGCGAACCGCCGGAAGCCTGGGCGAAAGCCATCTGCGGGTGCCTCGGCAGCGTCATTTCCACCCTGCCGCCGGAGCAGGCCGAACTCCTTCGCCAGGTGGAGTTGGAAGGGGCAGGGATCGGAGCCACGGCACGCGAAATGGACCTCACCGCGAACCACGCCAGCGTCATTCTCCACCGGGCGCGAAAAAGACTCCGGGAACGCCTTGAGACCTTCTGCGGAGCTTGCGCCGACGGCGCCTGTCTGGACTGCAACTGCGCGCCGGAAAAAGAATCGTAACGCAGTCTGTAAGATCCGGCCGCGAGGTCCGTCTGCGGAGATGTAAGCCCTCATTCATCATGAAATCCTCCGCTCCCATGGACCATTCCTCCAGCCACTGTCATGCCCCCCACACCGCGGCCCCAGCCGCTCATGGTGGGCATCATCACGGCATGAGCCGCACGGACGCCCTTCCAGCGCCCGACGAGCCCGTTTACATGGGGCTCCCCCACGAACGCTACCTCCGGCCAAAGCTCTACGTGGCTGCCGCCCTGACGCTGCCGGTGCTCGCGCTCGCCATGGGCGAAATGCTCTGGCCTCACGCATTCTCGTGGCTCCCACCTCACGCGTCCGGCTGGATTCAACTGCTATTGACGACCCCGATCTTCTTTTGGGCGGGTGCCCCGATGAACCGGCGGTGGTGGAAGTCCGTGCGCGACCGCGATACCAACATGTTCACCCTGACCGTGACCGGAACCGGGGCGGCCTACTTCTACAGCGCCGCGGCGGTATTGTTCGGTGCGTGGTTCCCGGCGAATTTGCAGTCCGGGCACGGCCTGCCTCTTTATTTCGAGGCCACCGCGTTCATTACGACAATTGTCCTGCTGGGCCAGATCATCGAGCAGCGGACGCACGCGCGCACCGACGCCGCCATCCGCGCACTGATGAATCTGGCTCCGCGCCAGGCGCAACGGGTGCGGGCGGACGGCACGGAGGAAACCGTGCCGGTCGAAGCGCTCCAAGTCGGCGATGTGGTGCGCGTGCGACCCGGCGAAAACCTTCCGGTGGACGGCGCCCTCCTGGCCGAGGCCGCCGAAATCGACGAGTCGATGCTGACCGGTGAGCCTCTGCCCGTGACGAAGCGCGCGGGCGAGAAGGTCCACGCGGGCACGCTCAACACGACCGGGTCGTTTACCTTCCGCGCCGAGCGGGTGGGAGCGGACACCATGCTCGCGCAGATCGTGCGCCTGGTCGAACAGGCCACCGAGAGCGAGGCCCCCATCGCAAGGCTCGCGGACCGGGTTTCCGCGTGGTTCGTCCCTGCGGTGCTGGTGGTCGCAGGACTGACGTTTCTCGCCTGGGGTCTGCTGGCTCCGGTCGATGGCTGGCTGCACGGACTCCTGAATGCGGTGGCCGTGCTCATCATCGCCTGCCCATGTGCCTTGGGCCTCGCCACGCCGGTTTCCCTTGTTACCGGTATCGGGCGCGGCGCCCAAGCGGGCGTGCTCGTGAAGGATGCCGCCGCCTTGGAGCGTCTGGCTTCGGCGAATACCCTTCTGATTGACAAGACCGGGACCCTTACAGTCGGTCGGCCGGCCGTGGTCGCCGTCGAGGCGTATGCCGGCACCAGCGAAGAGGAGTTGCTGCGTTTCGCCGCCTCCGCCGAATCCCCGAGCGAGCATCCTCTGGCCCGTGCCATCGTCGAAGCGGCCAGGGTTCGCGGGCTGTCCCTCGCGGAGGCGGAAAAATTCAAGGCCGAGGCCGGTGCCGGGGTCTGCGCACGCATTGACGGTCGGCTGATTCAAGTCGGCCGAGCCGAGTCGGCCTCCCAAGTGCAGTCTCACCCTGCGGCCACGCTCGCCGCGGTCTCCATCGACGGCCGCCCTGCCGGCTTGATCGCCTTGGAGGATCAGCTCAAACCCACGACCGCCGAAGCCATCGCCGAACTTCAGCGGACCGGGCTCAGGGTGTATATGGTAACCGGCGACCGTGAGACGGCCGCCGCCGCAGTCGCTGCCAAACTCGGGCTGGACGGATTCCATGCCGGAGTGACCCCGGCCGGAAAGCAGTCCTTGGTTCAGCGTCATCGCCAAGAAGGAGCCCGGGTGATCTTCGCGGGCGACGGGCTCAACGATGCCCCCGCTTTGGCCGCGGCGGACGTCGGGATTGCCATGGGCACCGGCACGGATGTGGCCATGCACAGCGCCGGTCTGGTGCTGGTGAAGGGTGATTTGCAGGCGCTGGTTCGCGCCGTGCATTTGAGCCGAGCCGTCATCGGCAATATCCGGCAGAATCTTTTCTGGGCGTTTGCCTACAACGTCGCCGGCCTCCCGCTCGCCGCCGGCCTCTTCTTCCCGACGTTCGGCTGGCTCCTCAATCCGATGTTTGCCGGTGCCGCCATGAGCCTCAGCTCAATCAGCGTCGTGCTGAATGCGCTGCGACTGCGTTCGATCCGGCTCTGACCCGACTGAAGTGAACTCCCGTGCGCCCGTGCTGCCTTGGCAAGACCGTGTGGCGCGAGCGGGACCGGCCACCGCTCCGGTGTTTCGCTCCGACTGCGGCTCCGGCCGCTCGTTGCGGGCGGAGACGGCTTGGTTGTTCGCCTCATCGCCCGCGATGCGGGCACCCGCTGATTCTCACCCATCGCTTCGCTCCGGGCTGTTACGCTCCGCTTCACGACGCCAGCTCCGTGCTGCCGCACTCCGTCCGCGCTCACGGACGCCTCTGGCGATTCGTCGTCCGGGCACGACCATTCGCCAGGATCGCTCCCGGTCGCAGGCTCTCCGGTCGCGACACCGGCGGCCTTGCCGCGCTCCCGCCGGCGCCGACTCCTTCCTCCACTCCCGGCCTGTCGCCTTCGCTCCGCTCCCACACCTGCGCACCGTCCGGTCTCGCTCGACCCCGAAGGTGACGCTCAGACGCCGCTGGGCTGCCGGTGCTCGCTCTCGTTGCACCGCTCGCGCATCCGTAGTTAGCGTAGCCTATCCCCTGTGGGCTGCCTGATTGTAGCACCTGCGCCGGCTGGCGGTCGGCGGCGCGAGCGCCTTCACCCGTCCGCGCCTCAAGGTATTGCTCGCTGCGCTGCGCTCCACCTTGCGCGACGGTGCTGATCGTCAGCATCCCTCCGGGGCGGCCGATTTTCGGTTCGGCTCGGGTTGGGGTCCGCGTGACGCGGCCCGCCACTATGCGCCCTCGTTGAGGCGCTTCAGAACAAGGAAAGTTATGAACACGATTGAATCCGTTCCCGTTGCTCCCGCTCGCGTCTTCAAGGCGCTTTCGTCCGATGACCTCCGCCGCTGCGCTCCCTCGATCTTCGCCGAGCACGCGCGGCCGGGGGTGTCCGCCCGTTACACCTTCGTTTCCACCCAGCAGGTCGTTGCCCTGCTTGGCGCGGAGGGTTGGGAGCCGGTGAAAGCGTCGGAGCAGCGGGTCAGGTTGGAGGACCGCATCGGTTTCCAGATGCACGAGATCCGCTTTGCCCGGCGGGCTGACCTGGAGGCCGGGGCCATGCAGGTCGGGAGCACGCGCGCGGAGATGATCCTGCAGAACGCGCACGACGGCAGCCGGGCCTACCGGATCGATGCCGGGCTCTGTCGGTTGGTTTGCCGCAACGGCCTGACCGTCGCCGACGCGGATTTCGCCCATGTCTCCATCCGGCACATGGACGTTTCTGCGGACGCTTTCGCCAAGGCGGCGCAGTCTGTCGCCGAGAACACGCCGCGCATGTTGGAGGCGGTCGCGAAGTGGCAGGCGGTCCAGCTCCCGCAGTTTTCGCGGATTGAGTTTGCCCGCCGGGCTGCGGGCCTCCGCTGGGATGCCGAGCAGCCGGTCATGAAGCTCCTCAGCCCGGAGAAGCTGCTGACGCCGGTGCGCTACGGCGATGCCGCCACAGACCTCTGGACCACGTTCAATGTGGTTCAGGAGCACCTAATCCGAGGCGGCGACCGCTACATGGGCTACACCGCCGGCATGGGCATCCGCCGCAACCGGACGCGCCCGGTAGGCGGCCTGAGCGAAGGACAGAAGCTCAACAAGGCGCTCTGGAGTCTCGCGAGCGGGTTCGCGAACAACTGAGTCACACGCGGGGAGCGGCCTGCGGGCCGCTCCCTTTCTTTCGGGAGGATCGCTCCCGCGTTTCCGGTAGGCGCGCTCGCGTGCCAGGCGCACGCGAGCCGCTTCAATCAGCGACGCCGGTCAGCACTCCGCTGACCGGCGCATTCACAATCCAACGAAATTCACGATGAACAACGGCACCTCCGAAACTCCCTCCACCGCCCGCACCGCGCGTATCCCGACCACCACAGACGAACTCGACACCCTCAAACGCGAGCTGATGAAAGCCGAGGTCCGCCTCGCCAAAGCCCGCGCCACTGTAGTCAGCGCCGAGATCGACATCAAAGTCCTGAGCACGCGGCTCAAGGCCGCCACGAGGTAATGATAAATGGAGTCGGCTTCTCAGTCATAGGCGCTAGGTTGCAAACATGAAAGCGACCCGGGGAGCGCAGGGAAGAGCGAAAGTGAAAATCATCAAGAGAACTTCCCGCTTTTATCATAGCTTCCCAAGAGGGAGAAAAGAGGACCTTTCGCATGGATTGGACGTGCTGAGTTCGATCCTCCGGAACGGACTCCTAATCACCGCGGAGGTGCGCACAATTAGAGGCATCCCCAAGCAACCAGACTTCAAGATTCTTCAAGAACGGTTGTGTTTTACTGAGTCGACGCCGGAACAACTGGCCGCCCATAGCGATGTATTCGGCCCATTCGCTCTGGAATATGACGTCAACGTGGTTCGCACGATTGGGGCGCTCCCGGTCTTTTATGTTCCAGGCATCATCGGCAGTCCAGTTGGATTGAGTGAAGCCGGCCCAGCGCTCGTCGAAAAGATCTCTGAGATGGAGCAGCTATTAATCCGGCTCACAACGCTGAGGCACCTTGATGGAGCGACGCCAGAGGACAAAGCAGTTCAGGAGCGGGTTCATTGTATCGAAAAACCCGATTCGTCGATTGAACAGCTTCGCTGGACTGCGCGGGCTATTCTAAATCTTGTCTATCCGACTGACGATGAGCGCTACAATAAGCCACTGCATTACTACTGGCAGAAGGAGTGGAAAATTATTCCCAACTTCGCTATCAACGATCAATGGGATTTCAAACCGCTGACCGCGGCTCAGAAAATTGACCTCCTCAAATCGAATCCAGAGTTCTTTGGAGCGGCGATGCACCCTTTTCTTCACCGCCGAATCGACTACTGCCGATGCCTAAGAAATCTGGGCGGAGAGGACGTGGTGGCTAAAGTGCGCAGGATCATTGTCCCGGATGCAGCACTACAATCTGCGCGCCGCCTCGTTAAGGCGGCAGGCTATTCCATCAAGGTGACGCCACTGTCTAGTTTGGCTGCAAAGTAGAATTAACGAAGGGATTCGACGCTCGCTTCGCTCGAATTCTTTTAGCTCTGCCCCGTCCGGTAGCGCCCCATTTTATGGGCGGTCAAGGTAGTGCCTTCGGCCTCCACCACGCACAAACGTTCCGCTTCCCCCTCGATTGGTCCCGCTGCGCGGGACACGTCCTCGGCGCTCCACCCAGCGCTTTGACTTTTCGCCCATCCAGAGCGGGCGCTCAAACGGGCAGCACCCGCGATCACTCGACACGTTGTTGAGTAGGGAAACGCGGCTCGCGCGAGCGCTCACCATGCGCGTTTTCGAAGCCAAGATGGTTTACTCACTCGTTTCACTCGGCGAAGAGGTTTCTTTGGATACACCGATGAAGGTAGCCGACTACCTGCGTTCAGCCTTCGACGAGAATCCGATGCAGGAGGCGTTTTACTGTGTCTATCTCGACCGCAAGAACCATCCCCTCGGTCGCCATCTCATCACGCTCGGCACGGCCACGAGCACACTGGTTTCGCCGAAAGAGGTGTTTCGCGGAGCCATCGTCGCTGGAGCGGTCGCCATCGTCGTCGCCCACAACCACCCGAGCGGCGTTATGCCGCATCCCGTTTTATGCCGCACCGCGCCCAGCTTTCACTCGGAGTTCGGGCACCGACATGCGGCATAAAACAGTGCTGGTCACAGCTCCTTCAGGAAGCTGAGCAGTCGGTCGC
>JAGNQV010000169.1 GCA_017988885.1 Opitutaceae bacterium
CCTTGAGACCATCCGAGGTCTTCGTCTTGAGGGTGAAATCAGGGGCTTGGGAACCGATTGCGATAGGCATGGAAGGAGGGGACGAGGGTTGAAGGCATTTCCGTCCGGACGGGCCGCACGGAATTGAAAAAACAAAGTAATAGGCGGCCTCCTGATTAGACAAACCGTTTTTGCCAAAAGAAGGGGTCATTCTATTTTCCCAATGCGCCCCATAAGATTTGTTTGCGCGCGGACCGCCCTGCCCCGTTTACTCGGCATCCACGATGACCCTGATCGAAGACCTTCAATGGCGCGGCCTGCTGGCCGATTGCACCGACCTCGCCGCGCTCACCGCGCGCTTGAACCAAGGTCCAATCACGCTGTATTGCGGTTTCGATCCCACGGGCGACTCGCTCCATGTCGGTCACCTCGTGCCTCAACTCACGTTGCGCCGCTTTCAACTCGCCGGACATCATCCTATCAGCCTCGCTGGCGGCGCCACCGGCATGATCGGCGATCCGGGCGGCAAATCCGCCGAGCGCAATCTACTCACCCGCGAACAACTCGCGTATAATTTCACCCGGATCAAAGCCCAACTTGAGCGACTTCTTGATTTTACGGCCGCAAGCAACCCCGCCAGAATCGTCAATAATGCCGATTGGACCGCACCCGTAAGTTTCCTCGATTTTTTGCGCGACGTGGGAAAACATTTTTCCCTCAGCAGCATGATCGCCAAGGACAGCGTGAAATCCCGCCTCGGTAGCGAATCCGGGATCAGTTTCACGGAGTTCAGCTACCAACTGTTACAGGCCAACGATTTTTGCCACCTGCGTGAAACACTGAACTGTGAACTTCAGATCGGCGGCACCGAGCAGTGGGGCAATATCACCGCGGGCACCGACCTCATCCGCAAAAAACTCGGCGGCACCGCCTGGGGCTGGACCTTTCCGCTCATCACCAAGGCTGATGGCACCAAGTTCGGCAAGACCGCGAGCGGGGCCGTTTGGCTCGATCCACAAAAGACGAGCCCCTACAAGTTCTACCAATTTTTCGTCAACACCGAGGATGCCAAGGTCGCCGAGTATCTGCGAAAGTTCACCTTCCTCACTCGTCCTGAGATCGAGCAACTGGAGGCCAAGCACGCTGCCAACCCCGGCCCGCGCGAAGCCCACAAAGCCCTCGCCCGCGAGGTCACCCGCCTCGTCCATGGCCAACCTGCGCTCGACGCCGCGCTCAAGGCCAGCGACATCCTTTTCGGCGCCGAGATCGGCGACACCTCCGAAGGGACTTTCCGCGACGTCGTCGGCGAGGTGCCGACCAAAGATATCGAAAAAGCAAAGCTCGAAGGCACCGGCGCCACGCTCACCGATCTTCTTGTTTACACCGGCCTAGCCCCGTCGAAGGGCACCGCCCGCAAAGACATCGAGGGCGGCGGCATCTACGTGAACAACGTCAAGTCCCCCGACGTCGCCCGCACGCTCACGACCGCCGACCTGCTGTTCGGCCAATACGTCCTCCTGCGCAAGGGCAAGCGGACGTATGCGGTGTTGAAAATCGTTTGAACCTGGGAGCGCGGGCCGCCGGCCCGCATCCGGTATGCGGGCGAGCCGCCCGCGCTCCTACCTTACTTCGCCGGTTGGTAAGGATACTCGATCCGCTTGGTCTTCCCGTCGCGCTCACCCTCGATGTAAGCCAATAGCGACCTATCCGCATTCAGGGCATAACCGATACGTTGCGGAAAATCGTGCGCCTTGTTTTCGAACACGACGGATTTCTCCGCAAGCTGCACGAGCTTGAATTCGGCCTTCGGTTGCGCCGAGGGCGTGGCGATATAGAAAATATCGCCCGACTCGTCCGCGCGCAGGACTAGAAATTCGTATTCAATCGTCCGTCCGCTCTTCACTGTGCGGCTCATGCCGAGCATCGTGCCGCCTGCGGGCGACATCCACTCTTCCTGCACGAGCCGGCCGTTTTTCTCCAGTTGCCAGCGTCCAGCCAACCAGCCGAGGTCATCCACCGTCGGTTTTGCCGTATTCTCAGCCGCGGAAAGCAACGACACTAACAGGACAAAGCCCAGAGCCAGTTTCATAAATTGGATTAATCACGGATTGTGCTGATTAACACTGATAAATTCCGCCGCGCAGGGAAACTCTCCTTGGCAAATCACCGAATTTGCGTGCAAAGCCCCCGTGTGCATCGCCCATTTAGCGCGGTTTTATTCCTATCCTTAATGACGCTCACCAACCTCAGCACCACGCTGTCATCTACTGAAGCTACTCCTGCCGCGCTACCGACCCGCCGCCTGCTGGCCGCAGGTCAGCCGGTGCGAATCGTATGCTTCGGCGACAGCATCACCGGAATATATTATCACACCGGCGGACGCCGGGCGTGGAGCGATGCGCTCGGTGCCACGCTCCGCCGCGCCTATCCGCAGGCGCCGATCACGATGATCAACGCCGGCATCAGCGGCAACACGACCACGGACGGCCTGCGCCGGATGGAGACCGATGTGCTGAGCCATGTGCCACAGCTCGTCGTCGTGATGTTTGGCATGAATGATGTGGTCCGGTCCACGCCAGCGGAATTTCGCACCAACCTCGGTCAAATTGTGCAGCGTTCCCAGGCGCACGGGGCGGACGTGGTGCTGATGACGCCCAACTGGGTTTACCCCGAGGACGCATCGCGGCCGCAGGAGCGCATCGCCGAATACGCCGAGATTGTGCGCCAAACCGGTCGCGAGCTGGGCGTGCCTGTCGCCGACGCTTTGGCCGCCTTCAAAACCATCTACACCACCGACCGCCGGTCATGGACGCGGCTCATGAGCGAAACCATCCATCCGAACTGGCGCGGCCACCTCGTGTTTGCCGCGGAAGCCGCTGCCGTCATCACCGGGCAAAAAATCACCGCGCCGGATTTTCCGCCCCTGCAACCTGCCCTGCCCCACACGCTCACCCACCTCCGGGCCGGCGAACCCCTCCGCGTCGTGGCCATGAAGCCTTACGACCGCCTGATCGGCCCGGCGCTCCAAAGTATTTTTCCCCAGGCGCAAGTCGAAGTGACCCCGTGGGACCCCGTCGGAAAATCCGTCCTCGAACTCGAAGCTGAGGCCAAAGCCAACGGCTTCGCCAAATACCGGGATCACCCCGAGCTACCCCAGCCCGATCTCTTCGTCATTGCGGTTCCGGCCGAGGCCGCCGCCCCCGACGACACGCAGTTCTACCGCTCCTACACTTGGATTCTTAATTGGTCGCAAAGCTTGGATCCGGCGCGCGGCGACTGCCTGGCCGTGCTGCCCTCGGTCGCACAACCGGAATTGAGTCCGACGCAACGTGCCACCGAAAACTTCGCCCTCGAAGTGATCCTCGACAAGGACCTGCCAGTGATCCGGCGGAAAACAGATGATACGTCCAGCCCTTCGGACCTTTTGACGGCGCAGTTGAAACTGCTATTCAAGCCCGCCGCGCCTTAAAGAGCGTCTATAAAGTCCCTCAGTGGGTAGGACGGGACCGCTGGGACCGCCGCGATCTACAGTGATAACCGCCTTTCCCACGGCGCGCCCAGCGGTCGCGCCCTACCTTTTTAGCCCGAACCCATCACACTCTGAGGTGTGAGTGGTTCGCCCTGTAGGGCCGACTTGGTCGGGGCTAACCGCGACGCAGTCGCTTTTCTTCGGCGTAGCGTCGAAGAAAACGGATGATTTTCTCTATGGTTTGAAACCAAAGTGTGAATCATCCGGGGTTCGCCGCCCGCTCAAAAAAACATCGCCTCACTCAATGCATTTTCTGGCGTGAGCAGGCTGACGGATGTGGGCAAGGCCGTGCGACCTGCGCCGTAATCCGCCTCAAACTTCGCGTGCCCATTCGCGAGATCGCCTGACCAGCGAAAATAATTTTTCGCGTTGGCGTAGCTAAAGTCCACGGCCAGCCGGCTTGCCGTTCCGCGCACTGCGGTAAATTTCACCCCGTCCGCGGGCGCGCCGCAGGCTGCCAGCCGGCGCTGCAGCCAGTTGCTGAGCACCCGGCCTTCGGCGGCCCATGCCGGATCCGCGCTGATGGCCACCGTTTGCAACCCGCCCACGAGCGCCGTCGGCGCATAGCCCGCAAGAAACTGGCCGATGGTCTGGCGCACCGGCAGCAACCGGGCATAGACGAGATCGCGCAGGGTTTCGGGCCGCGGCCAAGGATAGGTCATCGCATCCGCCGGCGCGATCGCGCTGTCAATGAGCACGCGTTTGGCCCGGCTTAGCAAATACTGATAGTCGGCCAGCTTCCCGCTCGCGGAAAACCGGTGCGCCCAATAGTAAAGCGGCAGATCGGTCGATAGGCAGATGGACACTTGGTCCTCCAAGTGCAGCCGCGCGCCACGCGGATAGCTCAACATCACAAACTCGACGCAGCGCGTGTCACCCTTGGTTTTCCCGAGGTGGCATTCGCCGTAAACTTTCGCCCGCATGTCCGTCTCGCCGTTCTCCTCGGCCAGCGGACACAACACCACGATGCGGCTCGGGTAGCGCCGCGAAAAGCGCACCGCCGTCTGAAATTGCTCCGCCGCGTCCGCCGCGGTGGCCTGTAGGCCGAGGTGCAGCACAAAGTTAACCTGCGTGGCCTTGGCATCGTCGGTGGCGGGGGCCGGACCGCCTTGCGCGGCCGTGTCCGCCCACATTTTTCCCAGACTTTTCGAAATCGCGTCAACGGGGACCTCGAGCCCGGGCAAGGCGTCGAATATGGCGGACATGGTCGGGCTTACGGTTGACGCCAGATGTGAGCGCGCTTGGCCACCAGCGCCTCACCGCTGGCTGGGCCCCATGAGCCGGCGGGGTAACTGTCCATGCCCTCGCGTCCGGCCGCCGCCCAGGATTCGAGAATAGGCGTGCAGAGTTTCCACGAAGTCTCGGCTTCGTCGCCGCGGATGAAGAGCGTGCCGTCGCCGGTCATGGCATCCAGCACGAGCCGTTCGTAGGCTTCGGGTGTGTTGGAGCCAAAGGTCGTCGCATAGCGGAAGCTCATCTTCACCGGTTGCGTGCGCGTTTCGAGGCCGGGGATCTTGGCGTTGAGGATGAGGCTCAGGCCTTCGTCGGGCTGGATTTGAAACGAGAGCGTGTTGCCGGCGAGATTGAAGCGCTCACTCTCGGCGAACAGCGTGCCGGGCGGCCGCTTGAAATTGATGGCGATTTCCGAAACGCGGCGCGCCATGCGCTTGCCGGAGCGCAGGTAGAACGGCACGCCCTGCCAGCGCCAGTTGTTGATGGAAAGTCGCAGCGCCGCGTAGGTCTCGGTCTTCGACTCCGCTGCAATCCCCTCCTCTTCCACGTAACCCTGCACGGCCTTGCCGCCGATCATGCCCGCGGCGTATTGCGCGCGGACGACATCGCCGCCGGCCCCCAGCGCCAGCGGTTGGATGGCGCGCAGCAGCTTCACTTTTTCATCGCGGATCGCCTCGGCATCGAGTGACACCGGCGGCTCCATGGCAGTGAGCGCGACCAGCTGCATGGTGTGATTTTGAATCATGTCGCGCAACGCGCCGCTCTGCTCGTAGTAACCGCCCCGTGAACCGACGCCGACTTCCTCGGCCACCGTGATTTGCACGCTGTCGATGTAGTTGCGATTCCAAAGCGGCTCGAAAATGGCGTTGGCGAAGCGCTGCACGAGCAGATCCTGCACCGTCTCCTTGCCGAGATAATGGTCGATCCGGTAAACCTGCCGCTCCTCGAAAACCGAGCGGATGGTCGCATTCAGCGCCTGCGCCGAGGCGAGATCACGGCCGAAAGGTTTTTCAATGATAACCTTGGCGTGGTGATTCTGCCCGACGTGCTTCCCCGCCAGCCCGCTGGCACCGAGATTTTCCAGGATCGGCGCGAACACCGACGGCGGCGTGGAAATGTAGAACAACGCCTGCACGTCGCGACCGATCTTCCGCTCGATGGCGTCAATGTGCTGCGCGAGGCGATCGAAAGCCGCCTTGTCGTCGTAGCCGCCGGCCACATAACTGGTGTTGGCCGCCACCCGGTTCCAAACCGATTCGTCCAGTTCGCGGCGGGAAAATTCCTTGATGGCATCCGCGGCCATTTTCTTGAACTCATCGTCGGGAATCGGCTTGCGCCCGTAGCCCACGAGATAGAAATCGGCCGGCAACAGGTTGTCGTGGCCGAGATTATAGACCGCGGGGATGAGCTTGCGCGCCGTGAGGTCGCCTGAGGCGCCGAAAATGACCACCACGGTGGGCGGTGCGCCGCGATGTTTGCTTAAACCTTGCAGGAAAGGATGACGCTGTGAGTCGGCCATGACAGGCAACACTTTCGGTGCAGCCGGGGGGCGCGGCAAGGGAAATGCTGGTCATACCCCCTCAGTGCCCCGGATGAAAGTGCTTCGGGAAAAGCGGAATATTTTCGAAATGCAAAATTTTTGGCGCACCGGCGTCACCCGCCTCCGGCAGCGCCACCTCCACCACATCCAAGCGAAACGTGGCCGGCGCCGGCCGGAGCTGGCGCAG
>JAGNQV010000171.1 GCA_017988885.1 Opitutaceae bacterium
GCACTTCTTCCACGGTGCCGAGGAGCAGCTCATTCCGGCGCACGGAATTTTTCTGCATGATGTCCAGCAGCGCTTGATTGCGCTGCTCCTTGATTTCATCGGACACCTGATCCGCCAGTTCCGCGGCCGGCGTGCCGGTGCGGATGGAATACTTGAAGACGTAGGCCATGTCGTAGTTGCAGGCCTCGAAGACCTCGCGCGTCTGTTGGAAATCAGCCTCCGTCTCGCCGGGGAAACCCACGATCACATCGGTGGAAAAATACATCCCGGGTTCAACGGCGCGCAGGGCGGCGACGATTTCCTGGTAGCGTTCGCGGGTGTAGGGCCGGTTCATCGCACGGAGGATGCGGTTACTGCCGGACTGGAGCGGCAGATGCACGTAACCGCAAAGCTTGGGAAGCCGGCCATAGGCGGCGACGAGATCATCTTTGAACCCGCGCGGATGCGGTGAGGTGAAGCGGATGCGCGCAATGCCCTCGAGCGCATGCACCCGTTCGAGGAGTTGCACGAAAGGCGTCACCCCATCGGTGTGCACATAGTCGCGGCGACCGTAACTGGTGACGATCTGGCCGAGCAGGGTGACTTCCTTCACGCCCCGCGCGGCGAGGGCACGACATTCCGCGACGATGTCGTCCATCGGCCGCGAACGCTCGTCGCCACGGGTTTTGGGCACGATGCAGAAGGAACAGTCCATGTTGCATCCCTGCTGGATGGAAACAAAGGCGCTGACCTGGGGCGCGGCGTCCGGTGCCGCGGGCAAATGGTCTTTGATCGTATTTTGCGAGCCGGCTTCCTCGGCGATATCCACGATGGTTTCGCCGATCGGCGCGCCCGCATCCCGCGCGGCGCGGAGATTGTCGAGGTAATCGGGCACCTGGTGAAATTTCTGCGTGCCGATGATGAGGTCCACGTCGGGCAGCTGATCGAGCAGCGCGGTCCCGCGGTTCTGCGCCATGCAGCCGAGAATCCCGAGGACGAAGTCGGGATTTTTCTTCTTCCGGCTGGAAACATTGGCGGCCTTGCCGATGGCTTTTTGTTCTGCGGCATCGCGCACGCTGCAGGTGTTGAGCAACAGGATGTCGCATTCAGCCTCGCCGCCCACAATGCGATAACCCCGGGCACGCAGCATCGCCGCGACGGCCTCGCTGTCGCGCTCGTTCATCTGACACCCGTAGGTTTTGATATAGACCCGGTTCATCCGTGGGAGGGGTTTTAACTACCGCCCCACCCGGTCCGGTCAACGCGGGAAACAAAGGGTCAGCAGCGCAACCCCACGGCTTTGGCTAGGCGGAGTTGGTTGACGTCAAAACTGAGAAACAGCGAGGAACCCGTGAGGCGTGCGTGGGCCACGTGTAGAATATCAAAGGCGCGGTGCCCCTTCGTGGTAGTGTAGGTGGCGGACAACCGCCCGGCTTCGGCGACGATTTCGTCCAGGCCACACTCGCTGCGTCGCCAGCGACCGGCGGCGTGATCTTCTGCGAAAGCGGCGATGCGCAAGTCGGATTCACCAGATGGAAGCAAGCCTTGAAACTCTGCCAGGCGCAGGGCGTTGGAGAGTTCCAATTCGTTGAATGGCGAAAGCAGGAGGGCTTGGGCGGCCTTGGCCAGGCGTGCATGGGCGGAGGCCGAGTGGGTGTCGCGGCGGTAAAGCGAAAAGAGAAAACTGGTGTCAACGCAGAGCATAGTTGATTACCAATTGCCCTGGGCCTCCCGGATAAGTTTGGCGCTCTGGGTGGCGGACAGCGGCTGGTCGGAGCGGGTTACGCGGTGGGCGGCACTGGTGGCCCAATCCACGCCCGCTTTGCTGCCAAGTGCCGGCACCAAGCGGGCGACTACCCGGCCCCGCCGGGAAATGGCCACTTCCGCCCCAGCCTCCACCTGACGCAAAAGCTTGGCGTAGTCGTTGCGCAGGGTGCGGACCGTGGCGGTTTTCATTGTGCTACAATAAATGTAGCACAACCAATCGGAGTCAAGGTCTGGCCTTTGCCCCAGGCAACGCGGAGGCGGCCGATCGAGGCGCTTGCCTGAATCTGGGAGCGCGCCAAACTCCCGGCACCATGCGACATTCTTGGGGCCCTTTATTCATCGCGGGCGTGCTGGTGTGCACGGCCGCACCGGAGGCGTTGGTGCTGATCACGGGCGATCAGCACTCGGCCTATGAGCGCACGGCGCAGCTCGTCGCGACGGTGGACCGGCTGAAGGCGGAAAACCCCGGCTTGCCCATGGCGATTTTACTCAACGGCGACACGCTCGAATACGGCAACGTCGTCGCGCGGCGCAGTGCCGGGGCGGTGGATTTCGCGATGTTGGCCGCCCTCGCCCGCCGGGTTCCAACCATCGTCAATCTCGGCAATCACGAAGCGGAATTCTATGATCTAACGGAGACAGTTCGCCGGCTGGAAGAAACGGGAGTGAAGGTGGTCGGCAATATCACCGATCACAACACAGGGCGGCCCTATGCGCCGGCGGCGGTCCGGCTGCAACTGGGCAACGCGGAGGCGCTCGTGGCCGGGATCGCGACCGACAATCTGGCGACCTACCGGGCGGCGGTCCGGTCCGCGCTGGATCTGGCTGATCCGGTGGTGTGGGCGCGGAAGAATTTACCCGGGTTGTTGGTTGGAGTGAAGCTGCCGATCGTGCTCAGCCACGCCGGGATCAAGGCCGACCGTGAGATTCTGCCGCTGGTGCCGGCCGGCACCCTGTTTGCCGGCGCCCACGATCACCAGCGGTTTATCCAGCAGTGCGGCGAGAGTGTTTATGTGCACTCGGGTTCGTGGAACGAATACCTGACGTTGGCCTGGCTGCATCATGATGCGGCGGGCGCCTCGCGTTGGACGGTGGAGCAGATCATGATTCCTGCCGCTGGGCCGGCCGACCCCGCGTTGGCGGCCCTGATCGATGCAACGAAAAAGAAATACCTTACCCCGGATGACACGAAGGTGGTCGGTCACATTCCCGTGGCTCTCGGACCAAGTGCCGCGGCGCTTTGGGCGTTGGCGGCTTTGCGCGACGGTGCCGGGGTGGATGCGGCTTTTATTGGCAACACCACTTTTGGCGGCGGATTGCCGGCTGGTGAGGTTACGCAGGTGGACTTCGACGCCTGCGTGCGGTTTGACGGCACAATTTATACGGCGGAAGTAAACGGCGTCCGGCTACGACAACTGCTCGCCGCGGCAAACCTCGGTCCCGGCACGCCGTTTGCGCAGCGGCACGGGGAATTTTCCTTTGCGGCCGGGCCGGCGACCATAGATCCCGCGAAAACCTACCGCATCGCCACGACTAACTGGGGCGCAAAAAATACCGCACGCTATTATGGCGAGCCGGCGATCAGTTGGACTGAGCGGCCAGCTTTGAAACTGAAAACCCTAGTGCAAGCGGCGCTCGCTCAGGCGCCAGCGCAGTGAGCAGCAACCGAGCGCAGGCTCGCCGCGGGCCGTAACTTGTGCAGACTGGAAGTGTCACTCCTGTTATGAGACTGCGCAACCCTTGGAGTTTTTTCCTGCTGTCGGCGGCCTTGCTGCCTGCGGCGGAGCCGCCGGCCGCCGCGCCACCCCCCCCTGCCCCGGCGACCGCGGCGGGGACGGAGCAAGAGCCCTCGCTGGAGGATCTTTACGAGTCGGGGCGGACATTATTTGAGGCCTTTGCGCCGGAAGAAATCAAGGCGCAGTATGAATTTCCCAGCAAGGAGCAGTGGGATCAATTTGCCGCACGACTGCAGCAGGCGCTGGCAGGAGATCAATTGGAGGCGCTGGCCGAATACGAACCCGAAGCGAAGGCGGCGCTGACGGCGCTGCGCGCCCTGCCGGGTTATGAAGACTATGCCGACTGGCTGGAGGAACGGCTCGATTACATTGAGGCGGCCAAGCAAACGATCCGGGAGCCGCTGCCCGAAGTCCTCCCGCCGGGCCCCGGGCCGCGTCCAACGGGAGCGCTGATTCCGCATTATGCCCTATGGCTGCAGCGCATGAGGGACCGGCCGGTGCCGGCCAATGCGGAAAAACTCATCCCGGTATTACGCGCGGCTTTTGCCGCCGAGGGCGTGCCGGCCGCGCTCGTCTGGCTGGCGGAAGCGGAATCCACCCTTAATCCCGCGGCGCGAAGCCCATCCGGTGCGCGTGGTCTCTTTCAATTGATGGAGCCCACAGCCAAGGAGCTGGGCCTGAGCACTTGGCTGCCGGATGAGCGCACGGACCCGGAGAAATCCGCCCGCGCCGCCGCCCGGCTCCTGCAACGCCTGCATGCGAAATTTGGCGACTGGCCGCTGGCGCTGGCCGCTTACAATGCCGGCGCCGGCCGCGTGCAGCGCGCGTTGGCCAAACAAGAGGCCAAGACCTTTGCGGCGATCGCCAACAGCCTCTCGGCCGAAACCCGCATGTATGTGCCGAAAGTGCTGGCCACCCTGCAGGTCCGGGCGGGCGTGGCGCCGGAAAAACTCTGAGAAGCGGTGAAAAAAGGTGGCGCGCGTTGTCCCCAACGCGCCGCGGGATATTCGCATTCCCAATGAGAAAGCGTCTTGAGGACAAGCCGCTCCACCTGAAAAGCCGATTTCTTTCATGGTTTCTGAGTGAGCGGGTGCGGTTTCAGGTGGTGGGCCAAGAAACGGTTCGCCAGCGGGGTGGCGGGTGTTTTGCTGGAGGCATGGGATTTTTCGATCGGCTTGCCGGAAAAAAAACGACCACGCCTGTCGTGGCAGCGACGAATGAAGCGATCCCGTCCGCCGCCGGCGGCAACGTGCTGCCGCGACTCATCGCCGCGCGGGAGAAACTTGAGGCCCGCGAGCTGCCGGCCGCGCTCGTGATTTATGAAGAGGTGCTCGCCGCCGCCGGGGACCGCGCGGATGTGCTGGTGACGATTTCGGCCGATCTCGGCATCAATGGGCACACGCGGGAAATTGTGGACCTCGTCGCGCCGCGCTATGACGCCGCGCGCCACGGCCCCGCGACTGGACTCAACCTACTCCAGGCTTATCTGGCCCTGCGTAACGCCGAGGCCGCGCAGCATGTGTTGGATATTCTCTTTGATCTCCAGCGGCCCGAGTTGGAGGACCGTCTGCACGGTTTTTCCAACGCCATTGCGGAGCTGATGATTGCCGGGCAGGTGCCACCCAATGGCGCGCCGCCGAGTCCTGAGGCGGCCACGGCGGAGCCGCCCAAGGTCAATCTCATCACGATCAGCAAGCCGATCTGGTCTTACGGACTGGAAGGCCTGCCAG
This sequence comes from Opitutaceae bacterium, assembly GCA_017988885.1. Classification (GTDB taxonomy): domain Bacteria; phylum Verrucomicrobiota; class Verrucomicrobiia; order Opitutales; family Opitutaceae; genus UBA2377. Next base: position 5,213 of record JAGNQV010000171.1, read on the forward strand.
GCGTGCTGCCGCCGAAGGACGGGCGGTTGCGCCGCATTGCGTTTGTGCAACTGGCGCTGCCCGGGGTGCCGGAATTGGAGGCGCTCGCGCAGCAGCCGGAGGAAAATCTCGGCCGGCTCAGCCGGGCACTGCCGCTTTGGTTTGCAGAGCTGTTTTATTTTTCGCCGCACTATGCGCCGGTCGCCATCGCGGCGGTGCTGAGCCGGCCCGCGAACGACAACCACTATGCGTTGCTGCCGGCCGAATGGACCACCGACCACTTGCGCCAGATCGTGGAGAGCACGGAGGGCGGGTTGGATTATATTTTCACCGGCGCGCTGCGCCAGCAGGCCGGCGATTACGAACTCACCTTGCGCGTGTGGGAGGTGAAAAAATTCCGTGAACGCAAACAGTTCACCGTGCGCTGGGCTCCCGCCACCGCCGACGAGGAACTGCTCAAGCTGCAGGCCGCACTGCAGGCCTTCATGGAATGGTCGCCCTATCCGGCCGGTGCGGGCCTGGCTTTTGCGCCCACGGTGCGGCCAGCCAACTGGCTCGAGGTGCTGGGCACGTCGCTGACGCTTTTTCTGGGGGAGAAAAAAATCCTGCCGGCCGCGCAATTGGCCGGTGCGCCGGCGGCACTGGAGGAGGTGGCGTTGCACGCGGCGTGCAGTGAACCGGCTTCGCTCGCCTGGTTTTCTGCGCGGGCCCGCGCCCGGCGGCTCGGAGTTTTTCCCGCACAACTCGGCGAAGCGCTCGTTTACCGCACGCCCTTGGTTGAGCAGGCGCGCGAGACCACCGGGGTGGTTTAAACCAGCCGGCCGACCCCGGCGGGGGCCTTGCCTTCGGGGTGCGGCAACCTAAGTTGAAAACTCCCATGCACTCCCCCACCGCCGATCTGCGCATTCGTGCAATCAAGCCGTTGCGGCCGCCCGCGGTTTTGGAGCAGGAGCTGCCACTCGGTGAAGCGCGGGCCGCGTTGGTGGCGCGCACGCGGAGCGAGGTGGCCGCGGTGATGACTGGAAGGGATGATCGTTTGCTGGTGGTGGTCGGTCCCTGCTCGATTCATGAACCCGCGGCGGCGCTGGAATACGCCGCGCGCCTGCAGGAGATTGGGCCGCTTTATGCACCGGACCTGCTGATCGTGATGCGCGTGTATTTTGAAAAGCCACGCACCGTGGTGGGCTGGAAGGGACTGATCAATGATCCCAATCTGGACGGCAGTTATGAAATCAACCGCGGG
>JAGNQV010000172.1 GCA_017988885.1 Opitutaceae bacterium
CGCGTGAGGTGGGTGCACATCCACTCGATCTGGTCGGCGTGGACGTTGGGGGTGGCGTATTCGACGGTAGCGGGAAGATTCAGGATGATTTTGTCCGTGGGCGTGGGCTGCCAGACATCGGTCACGGCCTCGCAAATCTCCAAGGCAAACTCGAGTTCAGTGCTGGTAAAGCTCTCGGGCGAATATTCGAAGCGCACGCGGGTGCCCGTGGCGATGAGGTCGCGCGTGGAGCGCTTCACCCAGGCGGTGCCACGGGTGGCGATGTCGATGATGTCGGGCTTGCTGGCATTGAAGACATGCTGGCGTTGCGCGGGTGAGGTTGAGTTGTAGAGATGGAAGATCGCATTCTTCGCTCCGCGCAAGGCGGCGCAGGAACGGGCGATGAGCTCCTCACGGCACTGGCAAAGGACTTGGATGGCGACATCATCCGGGATGCGGTTTTCCTCGATGAGCCGGCGGATAAAATCGAATTCGATCTGCGAGGCGGAGGGAAACCCGACCTCGATTTCCTTGAAGCCGATCTTCACCAACAGCTCGAAGTATTCGAGTTTCTCCTCGACGCTCATGGGCTGGGCGAGGGCTTGGTTGCCGTCGCGGAGGTCAACGCTGCACCAAATGGGAGCGTGGGTGAGCACGCGATTGGGCCACTGGCGGTTGGGCAGGGCGACCGGCGGAAAAGGACGGTATTTCGTGATAGGAGCAGATTGCATGGCGAAACAGACTTGGACTGGTTGAAACGTAAAGGGACGAGACGATGAACGCACGCCAAGAGCGGCGGAAGCAGAGGCAGGCAGAAACGCACGATCGCCGTAACGGCGTTTAGAGACCGTGCGTGATGGTAAGTCGTAGAGCCTGCAGCTTGTTTCGCATTAACTTGGCACCAGCTAGGCAAAGGCGCTGAAGGCCGTCAAGCAGGCGATAAGTCCAGGTTGGGGTGTAACCGAGAGGACCCTGTGTCCGTCTTGCATGTCGTGTATGTCCTTGTCTCCATCCTCCCATGCCTGACGCCGAGTCGTTCGACTTGCCCGGCTGCCTTGTCCGCGTTCGCCAACGTGATCAAACTGCAGCCCGGGAACTGGTCGATCATCTATATCCGCTGGTTATCCGCATTGTGCGCTCCCACCTGCCACGGCGCGTGGCCGAAGAAGACTTGGCGCAGGAGATTTTTCTGAAAATGTTCACCCGGCTCGACCAGTTTCAAGGCGCGGTGCCATTTCCACACTGGGTGTCACGCATCGCTGTGACGACCTGCATCGACCAACTGCGGGCGCAAAAGCGCCGGCCGGAGTTCCGCTGGGCGGATCTTTCGGAAAACGAGGCCGAGGTGCTCGATAATGTGCTGACGAGCGAGAACGACGTGGCTCCCGACGATGCGCTGGAGGCGCGTGAACTGCTGGACAAACTGCTCGCCCAGCTCAAGCCCGAGGACCAGATGGTCATCCGTCTGCTGGATCTCGAACAAAAAACCATCATCGAGATCAGTGCCCTCACAGGCTGGAATACCTCGCTCGTCAAGGTGCGGGCATTTCGCGCGCGTCGGAAGTTGCAGAAACTGTTTGTGGAGTTACAACGAAAGGAACGCTCATGAACCCATCTGATGAAAAGTGGCAGCGCCTCACGGTCGCGGCGCGCAGGTCAACCGATGACCGCGATGCTGCGGCCCCGTATGGCTTTGCGACCCGCGTGGTGGCGCAGGCGTGGACGACCGAGCGACCCGCGGCTTCGCTGGTGGAGTGCTTCGCCTGGCGCGCCCTCGGCGTGGCCTGCCTGTTCGCCGTGCTGGGCGTGGGGATCAACTACTCGGCGTGGAAGGACAACTCGGGGCCGGTGGAGGACAGCTTTTTCAAGGTTGATGATCCCGCGGCGATGCTGCTCGACGTTTCCTGACATGAATAAACCTTGGAAAGTCATTCTCGCCTTTCTTGGCGTGTTTCTGGCCGGAGCGGTTTTTGGCGGCTTTATTTCGATGCGGGCGGCCAAGCGATTCATGGGAAACGCGACCCCGCGCGAACCCGGCGCACCCGGCGGACAGTTTTCACCGCAGATCCTGAAGCGGCTGACCGAACGGCTCGGGCTGACGCCCGAGCAGCAGGAGAAGATCCGCCCCATCCTCAAGCAAACGGAAGAGGAGATGCGCCGGCTGCGCCAGGCGGGTTTCCGCGAGACCATCGCGGTGGCGGAGCACATGAACGAACAGATGGCGGCGTTGCTTACGCCAGAGCAAAAGACAAAGCTGGACGCCATGCACCAAGAAATGCGCGAACGCTGGTCCAAGGACCGCACCCGACGGTGGGGCGAGCGCGCAGGGCGTGCGCCGGGCGAACGTCCGCCGGGTGGGCATGGATTCGGCGCGGAAGACCGGCCTGAGATGCCGCCGAAGCCGCGGAACGACTGACCGCCCGCATGGGATTCGCCTTGGGGTGGAATAAATCTGCAGTTTGCAGTTGAATGCAGTGCTTTCCGGCCTACGGTCCGCCCCGGCCAGGTGCCATGCATGGGCAGGCGCGTGAACTCCGCCAGGACCGGAAGGTAGCAACGGCAACGACGTTCTCCCAGTGCCGTGGAGTGCCTGGCCACTTATTTTAATTTTGGATTTGCGATTGCAGCTTTTGGATTTGGTCTAGCCCCAGTGTCTTCCACCTACCAAGTCATAGCCCGCAAGTGGCGCTCGCAGACGTTTGACGATGTTGTGGGGCAGGAACACGTGGTGCGCACGCTCAAGAACGCCATCACGCGCGGGCGGATCGCCCACGCCTATCTTTTCGTGGGGCCGCGGGGCACGGGGAAAACCTCGCTCGCCCGGCTTTTTGCGAAGGCGTTGAATTGCACCGGCGGACCCAAGGCTGACTTCGATGTCAATGACCCGGCCTGCGTTGCCATCGCCGAGGGTTCCTATCTCGATGTCATCGAGATCGACGGCGCCTCAAACAACGGTGTGGAGCAGGTGCGCGACCTGCGCGACACGGTGCAATACACGCCGGCGCAAGGGAAATACAAGGTCTACATCATTGACGAAGTGCACATGCTTTCGACCGCGGCCTTCAATGCGCTGCTCAAGACCCTCGAGGAGCCGCCGGCGCACGTTAAATTTGTCTTCGCGACCACCGATCCGCAAAAGGTGCTTCCGACGATCGTGTCGCGCTGTCAGCGCTTCGATCTCAAGCCGATCCCGCCGGCGCTCATCGCCGCGCATTTGGGAAAAATCGCGGCGGCGGAGAAAATAAAAATCACCGATACGGCACTGGCGTGCATCGCGCGCATGGCCGACGGTGGCATGCGGGATGCGCAATCCATCCTCGACCAGATGATTTCATTTTGCGGCGCGGAGATTTCCGAGCCGGATGTGCTCGATGTCTACGGCCTTGTCTCGGAAGAGAAAATCGCCGCGCTGGGGGCTGCACTCGGTGCCGGAAACCACCAAAAAATTGTCGCCATTGTGGACGAGTGCGATGCCAACGGCCGCGATTTGGTGCGGCTGCTTTCCGATCTGCAGGCGCTGGTGCGCGGAGTATTGCTCGACGCCATCGCGAAGGGTGGCAGCAGCGATGCGCTGGGTGGGGTGGCCCTGACAACCGAACAATTAACCCGGCTGTTGGACGGGCTGCGCGAGGGAGAAAGCGGGGTGAAGCTAGGGTTGTCCGAGAAGATCAATTTCGAAGTGACTCTGCTCAAGGCCGTCGAGGCCAGCCGGGCGCGGGCGATTGACAGCCTGATCAAGGAACTGACCGCGTTGGCTGATGAATCTTCCGCGACGGCTGAAAGTGAAAAAAAAAAGGACTGATTGACCGGTTGGAGGCGCGACTGCAGTCCGCGCTGCCGAGGGCCGAAGAGCCGCGGCGGATTACGGCCCCGCCGGCCAAGGTCGATTCGCCTGCAGAACTTGAAGAAGTGCCCGCGGTGGTGGAGGCGGTGCCACTGGAAGATGATATGCCGCCGTTGTGGCCGGACGAAAGCGCTGAGGCGGCATTCTTGAGTGAAGCGAAGGTGCGGGGCGAGGCGACAGCTACGGACACGCCTGCCACAACAGAGGAAACGCCGGAGGCGAGCGCGCCGCTGCCGGCACTGGATGAACTGGTGAAGCGCATTCCGGCCGAGGTGCGTGAGGCGATGGACGAACACTTCCGCGCAAAATTTGTGAAGGTGCAGCGTGTGCCGAAAAAAGCGCTCAGGATTTAACCGACTGACCAAGCGGCACCAATATGCCGGCGCTGGCTGATGCTGCGGGCGTAGAGATAGGTCTGCACTTCGTGTTCGGTGAAGGGCGGAAGCAGGCGCACTGGCGCACGACGGTAGAGGCCCTCGGCCAAGCCTTCCAGGGCATCGAGGCGGGACAGACAGGCCACATCCACCAGCCAAACTTCGCCCGCGACGCCTTCGCAGTCATCGGCCTTTGCGACCATTCCGGGATAGCCGCCGAGCGAATAGAGGGTGAATCCCGGCACGGTGCGCGCGATGCCGAAAAATTGCTGACCGGCAAGCAGGGTGTGATTACTCCCGCCGCGTTTCAATGTGCCATAGATGAATAGGCGCATCGGAGTCGCATGGAGTGCAATGGGCGTGCCAATGGGGTGGCGCACGTCAGCCCCCGGCGGTCGCGATTTCGACCACGATGGCCGTGATATTGTCACGACCGGAGGCGTCCAAGGCTTCCTCGACGAGGCGGCGCGCCGGATCCTTGGCGGCGAGGGTCTCGGGCGGTGCGCGGAGCAGTTCGTTGAGCGCTTTGTCCCACAAACCATCAATCAGGCCATCGGAGCAGATTAGGAAACGGTCCCCCGGTTCGCAACCAACGGCGCCAATTTGTGGTTCGATGAATTGATGACCGGCGCCGAGGGCTTGATTGAGGGCATTGCGCCCCGGATGGCCGCGCGCCTCGCGCTCGTTGATGCGGCCCTTGCGGCGAAGCCATCCGACATGCGAATGGTCATGCGTGATTTGGTTAAGGCCGCCGGCCTTGGGCAGATAATAGATGCGACTGTCGCCCAGATGACCGAAATACATCCAGCCGGGAGTGAACCAACACAGACTCAACGTGGCGCCCATGCCGGCGCATTCCTCATAGCTGCGTCCGTGTTTGAGCATGACCTCGTGGATATCCGTGAACAGTTGTTGCAGCACGTCGGAAAAACCACTGGCGAGTCCCATGGCCGACAGGCGGAAACTTTCGGGCATCAAAGCGGTGATGTGATCCACGGCAATGCGACTCGCAAATTCGCCGGAGTTGGCCCCGCCCATGCCGTCACTCACGGCAAAGAGAAAGTCTGCATTGTGCAACGGAGCTTCGCCAGTTTTGCCGAGAAAGTGTAGCTCATGTCCGTCGAAGGTCAGGGCGAGGAAGGCGTCCTCGTTGTTGGGGCGCACTTTGCCGCGATGCGTCAGGCCCGACCAACGAAGCTGATAGGATGGCGGTGCAGGATCAGGGGATTCAGGAGGCATGGCCAGAAGGTTGAGGCGGAGGCGGTCCACCCAGCAGGGTGGCGAATTCAAAATCAATCACACAGAAGCGGCCATCGGCGATGCGATAGGTGACATTGCGGATGAAGGGATCGTCGTGGCGCACGCCGTAGTGCTCGAGCTCGGCGAACAGCGCCTTCATTTTTTCGTCGCCAAGCTGATCGACGCGCGCGCCGCAACTGGTGGTCACCATCTGTAATTTTTCGGGATCGGCTTCGATCAATCGCGGCACGAAATCGCAGCCCTGTGCCTCCAAATGGCGCAGCACCCGCACTTCATTTTCGAAGCGCTCCTGCGCGAAATGGCCCCGGAAGGTCTTGTGGACCCGTCCATCAAAGCCAATGCGCACAAGGGCGCGGGCGGTATCTTTGATTTCATGCATGGCGTGCTAAGGGCGTGAAACTAGGTGGAGGGGAAAATTATGGCCCATTAGATTATTTTCTTATTACACATCAATTACTTCCGTGTGAATACCCAAAAGCTGTCATTAGCTGAATTCCTGCTTTCACTGGCATGCAAGGTGCTATTCCCTGTGAGCATTTAGGTCGTGCCGGTCAGTATTTTTGCATTGGCGCACTTAAATCAAAACCCTCCAATCAACACAACCGCATATGGCCAAATACAAACTGGAATACATCTGGCTCGACGGCTACCAGCCCGTCGCGAGCCTCCGCAGCAAAACTCAAATCAAGGAATTCGCCAGCTTTCCAAAGCTCGAAGCTCTTCCCCATTGGGGCTTCGACGGCAGCTCGACCCAGCAGGCCGAGGGCAAGAGTTCGGACTGTGTGCTGCGACCGGTGGCGGTTTACCCGGACAGCACGCGCAAAAACGGCGTGCTGGTGATGTGCGATGTGATGATGCCGGACGGCAAGACCCCGCATCCTTCCAACTCCCGCGCCACGATTCCTTCCGATCCGGACACCTGGTTCGGTTTCGAGCAGGAGTATTTCTTCTA
>JAGNQV010000027.1 GCA_017988885.1 Opitutaceae bacterium
CCAAGGAAAAATCCCGCGACCAACTGCTGAGCGCCGTGGATACGCTGAATCAAACCTTCGGAAAAAATTCCGTCTATTTCGGCGGCGCGCACGGCGCCACCGCCTACGCCCCGATGCGCATCGCCTTCACCCGTATCCCCGAACCCGAGATCGAAGAAATTGACGCCCAGCGCGACCGCCGGCTGAAACAGAAAAAGCCACCGCCGCCGCCGACTGACATCGACGAGTTTCCGCCCGACGAACCGCAGTGAGCGCGCGTCCGCATTTCAATTCATTCTCGTTCCCTGTTCTCTTTCTCGTTCTCCTCCTTCCTCATCCCTGCCTGTGAACGAGGAACGATTGAGATAACGAGAACGATTTCCAGCCATGCCCGCCCCCGCTCCGAAAAAAAACCGCCGCAAGGCGCCCCCTGTCTCCACCCTCGTGCCCCAGCGCGACGGCTTCCTGCTCGACGGCCAGCCATTTCAGATCCGCTCCGGCGAGATGCACTTCGCGCGCATTCCGCGGCCCTACTGGCGGCACCGCCTGCAGATGGCCCGCGCGATGGGCCTGAACACCGTCAGCGCCTATCTCTTCTGGAACTTCCACGAGCCGCGCCCCGGTGAATTTGTTTTCACCGGCCAGGCCGATGTTGCCGAATACGTCAGGCTCGCCGCCGCCGAGGGCCTCAAGGTCATCCTGCGGCCCGGCCCCTATGCATGCGCCGAATGGGATTTTGGCGGCCTGCCTTCGTGGCTGCTAGCCACGCCCGACATCCGCGTGCGTTGCATGGATGAACGCTTCACCGCCGCCGCCCGCCGCTACCTGCTCGCCGTAGGCCGGGAACTCGCGAAATTCCAGATCTCGCGCGGCGGTCCCATCCTGCTCGTGCAGGTTGAAAACGAGTATGGCAGCTACGGCGATGACAAGGCTTACATGGCCTTCCTGCGCGACACGCTCATCGAGGCGGGCTTCGACGTGCCGCTCTTCACGTGCGACGGACCCGGCGCCTTCCGTCGCGGCTCCATCGCCAAAACCTTTCCCGTCGCAAATTTTCCCGAGGGTCCCGAGGAAAACCTGCAGGAACTGCGCGCCTTCAGCCCCGACACCCCGCTGGCCTGCGGCGAATTTTATCCCGGCTGGTTCGATCACTGGGGCGAGCGCAACGCGCCCATCACCGCCGAGCGCTCGGTGCGCGTGCTGGGCTGGATGCATGAGCGGAAGATTTCCTTCAGCATCTACATGTTTCATGGCGGCACCTCGTTCGGCTACAGCGCCGGCGCGAATACCGGCGCCCATGACGAATACCAGCCCACCACCAGCAGCTACGATTACGGCTCGCCGCTCACCGAGGCCGGCTGGCCCAACGAAAAATTCACCGCGCTGCGCGAACTCTTCGCCCAAAACGCCGCCGCGCCGCTGCCGCCCGTGCCCGCCACGCTGCCGGTCATCGCCATCCCGCGCTTCACGCTCACCGAGTCCGCCGCGCTGTTCGATCACCTGCCCAAGCCCGTGCGCGATGTGCAGCCCCGTCCGATGGAAGCCTACGGACAGGATTATGGCCTCATCCTTTACCGTTCCAAACTCGATTCCGGCGCCGGCGCCAAGCTCACCATCCGCGAGCTCCATGACTACGGTCACGTGTATCTCGACGGCCAACGCCATGCCATCCTCGATCGCCGGCTCGGCCAGAACGCGACCGACATCCCCGTGCGCAAAGCCGACGTGGCGCTCGACATCCTCGTCGAGGCGATGGGCCGCGTGAACTACGGGCCGTTCATGCTTGATCGGAAAGGCATCACGGAGCACGTCGCCTTTCCCGTGCCCTATGCCGCCGGCATCGTCATGGGTTGGCAGGTTTACAATCTGCCCTGCGACGCCGCCTACCTGAAGAAACTCAAATTCGGTCGCAAACCCCGCCCCGGTCCGGCGTTTCATCGCGGCTTCTTCAGCCTGAAGGAAACCGGTGACACCTTTCTCGAAACCCGCGGCTGGCAAAAAGGCCACGTCTGGGTCAACGGCCACCACCTTGGCCGCTACTGGCACATCGGCCCGCAGCAGACGCTTTATCTCCCCGGGTGCTGGTTGAAAAAAGGCCGCAACGAGGTCATTCTCCTCGACCTCGAAAGCACCGGCCGCGGCTCACTCGCCGGCCTGAAGCTGCCCGTCGATCAAAAGGCGCCCGCCAAGTAGTTGAAACCGCCTGTTTTCCGTCGGCCACTACCCCCGGGAAACCGCCCTTGACACTCCCGGTGCCCTCCGGCACTTCTGACCCTCTTTTTCGTCAAAAGTCATGAAGCCTACATTCCGCCCACACCGCAAGAAACGCGCCCGCAAGATCGGTTATCGCGCCCGCAAGGCCACCGTTGGTGGCCGCAAGGTCCTCACCAACCGCCGCCGCAAGGGTCGCAAGCGCCTGACCGTCGTTTGATTTTCGCCGCTCGCGCCGCTGGCCGCCCCATGCGTTTCCGTCCTGAGCAGCACCTGCGCCGCCCGGGCGATTTTCGCATCATTCGCGAGCAAGGCCGGCGGATTGACTGCGGCGCCTTCACCCTCTGGTGGCTGGCCCGCGCTTCCGCGGCTCCCGCCCGGCTCGGCGTCGTCGCCTCATTTGCCCAAGTCGGCTCCGCCGTCGCCCGGGCCCGCGCCAAGCGCCGGCTCCGCGAAGTCTTCCGCCAGCACCAAGCCCTCGTGCCCGCCGGCTGCGACCTCATGCTGGTCGCCCGCGCCGCCGTCAACCGCTGGAACTTTACCGAACTGGAACAAAAATTCATCGAAGCCTGTCGCCGTCTGCCGGTTGCCGCTCATGCCTGAAATTGCCCCCAGTTTCTTCGCCCGCCTGACGCGGCTGCCCGCCACTTTCCTGCTCGGACTCGTGTGGCTTTACCAGCGCGCGGTTTCACCCGTCCTCCCGGCCGTGTTCGGCCCTACTTGCGGCTGCCGTTTCGCCCCGACCTGCTCGCATTATGCCGCCGAGGCCCTGCGCACGCATGGCGCCCTTGCCGGCACCTGGCTCGCCTTGCGCCGCCTCCTCCGCTGCACCCCGTTGCATCCGGGCGGCTTTGATCCTGTGCCCGCGCGCAAGTTTTCCTGTCAGGCAGCGCCCTCTGCGCCGCTCGATTCCCACCGCTCCTCCCTTTCCTAATGGATAAAAAGAACCTCACCATCGGCATCACGCTGATGCTCGCCGCCTTCGCCAGCATCTACGTCCTCCCCAAGTTTTTCCCTTCGCTGGCCGCGCCGACTCCGCCCCCCCATCCTGCCGCCACCGCGCCGGCCGCCACCGCTGTGACTCCAGCCCCGGGTGCCGTCACTCCGGCCGCTCCCGCCACCGGCCAGATCGCTCCGAGCACCGTCAATCCATCGCAGGCCACACTCACTGCCGTCACGCAGGAAGGCGACGGCGGCAGCGTCACTCTGCTCGCCAATGATTACATCGAGGCCCGGCTCACCAATCTCGGCGGTGCCGTGCGCGACGTGGCCTTCCGCAAACGCGACCGCAAGGACCGGTTGATTTATCCCGAGACCATCGGCGGCAAACAGCCGTTTGTCTTCAACCGCGTGCATGCCGACCCGATGCTCGCGTTCGTCGACTTCACCGGGCTCGACCGCCATACCGGCTTCGAGCTGGTCTCGCACACCGCCACCGAGGCCGTCTATCGCGCCGTGTTCGAAAATCGCATCGAAGTCACCCGCCGTTATTTCCTCGCCAATGGCTCCGACCCGAAGTCCGACCCCTACCAGTTGCGGCACGAAACCACGTTCCGCAATCTCACCGATCAGACTATTCCGCTCCCGCGCATCGGCCTGAGCCTCGGCACCACCTCGCCCATCAGCCATCTCGATTATGGCCACCAGCTCGCCACCGGCTATTCCGATGGCAAGGACCGCAATTTTGTCGAACGCTCCAAACTGCAAGGCGGCGGTTTCCTGAGCATGGTCGGCATCGGTTCAAAAGAGCCCCTGCCCTTCATCAATTCGCCCGGCCCCGTCGTCTGGGCCTCGGTGAGCAATCAGTTCTTTACCGGCCTGCTCACGCCGGATGCACCGGCCGCCGGCCTCATCACGCGTCGCGTCGAGCTCGCCGCCTTCCCCGACAGTCCCGACAAGCCTAATTTCGGCATCACCGGCGCGGCGCAATTCGATGTCCCCGCCCTTGCGCCCCACGGCACCGCAAAGCTCGCGATGAGCTTCTACGTCGGCCCGAAGGAATACCGCCGACTCGCCAATTCCGATGTCTTCACCGCCGACCAGGACAAGGTGATGAATTTCGGCATGTTCCGTTTCTTCAGCCAGCTCCTGCTCACGATCATGACCAAGATTCATGGCTGGATCGAAGGCATCGCACCCACCTGGGCTTGGGGCTGGGCCATCGTGCTCACCACGCTCACGCTGAAAATCATCTTCCTCTGGCCAACGCTCGCCGCCTCCAAGACCGGCAAGCGCATGGCGAAAATCCAGCCCGAGCTGAAGCTCGTCCGCGAGAAATTCAAGGACAACCCCCAGAAGCTGCAGGCCGCCACGATGGAGCTGTTCAAGAAACACCGGGTCAACCCGATGGGCGGCTGTCTGCCCATCCTGATCACGATGCCCTTCTTCTTCGGCTTCTACCAGATGCTCCTGAGCACCGCCGAGCTCCGCTTCGCGCCCTTCCTCTGGGCCACCGACCTCTCCGCGCCCGACACCGTCGGACACATCTTCGGTTTTCCGATCAACATCATGCCGCTGCTCATGGGCGCCACGACCATCATCTCCATGCGTATCACGCCCACGCCCACCATGGACAACGCCCAGGCCAAGATCATGAAGCTCATGCCGTGGTTTTTCATCCTGATCTGCTATACCTTCTCCTGCGCCCTCGCGCTCTATTCGACGATCAACGGTCTCTTCACCATCGGCCAGCAGCTCTTCGTCAACCGCATGAAGGATGAGCCGCTCGCGCCCGCCGTCGCGGCGGTTGCGGTCCCGGCCGGCGGCCGTCCGGTCAAGAACGTCACGCCGAAAAAGAAAGGCTGAAAAACTGTAGGGCTGAACTTGGTTGGCGCCCCGCCCTGCACATCCCCCGCTTTCAGCGTTTCAGTCCTTCCGCCTTTTAGCCCTTCCTCCATGGCCGGCCATAACAAGTGGTCCAAAGTCAAACGCGCCAAGGCCGTCACCGACTCGCGCCGCGGCAAAGTTTTCTCCCGGCTTTCGCGTGACATCACCCTCGCCGCCAAATCCGGCGGCGGCGATCCCGCCATCAACGCCCGCCTGCGCACGCTCCTGCAACTGGCGCGCGAAGCCAACATGCCCGCCGACAATGTGGCGCGCGCCATCAAGAAGGGCACCGGCGAACTGCCCGGCATCGTTTACGAGGAGATCACCTACGAGGGTTACGGACCCGGCGGCGTGGCGTTCATCGTCAAGTGCACCACCGACAACAAGCAGCGCGCCGCCCAGGAGGTCCGCTCCGCCTTCGCCCGGCACGGGGGCAACCTCGCCCAAAACGGCGCCGTCGCGTTTCAGTTCCTGCACGCCGGCCAGTTCCTCATCGCCGCGGACCAGACGACCGAGGACCAACTGATGGCCGTCGCCCTCGCCGCCGGCGCTGATGATGTCATCACGAGCGTCCACGGCTTCGAGTTGCGCTGCGACCTGCATCTTTTCGATCAAGTCAGCCACGCCTTGGCAAACGCCGGCATCAAAACCGAGAGCGCCGAAATCGCCTACATCCCCGCCAATTCCGTGCCGGTGACCGTCACCCGTATCGCCGTGGCCCTCGGCCAACTGCATGCGGCGCTCGATGACCTTGATGACGTGCAAAACGTCTTCTCCAACGAGGAGTTGGACGACGCCAGCGCCGCCGCCGCCGTGTCATAGCGGTGATGTATGACCTTCGCCCTGCTTGCCTCCGCGGGCTGCCGGCGTTCCCTTTGAACCATGCCCGATGTCGATGATGCCACCGCGACTGCCGCCGGCGCTGCCCTCACCGGCAGCGTGGGCATCGTCGTGCCGCGCGATTTCGTCTACCCCCAGCCTTTCACTTTCAAGAGCGGCCAGGTGCTGTCCGGTTTCACGCTGCGTTACGAAACCTATGGCAAGCTCAACGCCACGCGCGACAACGCCATTCTCATCTGCCACGCACTGAGCGGCGATCATCACTGTGCCGGCCGGCACTCGGCCGATGACCGCAAGGCCGGCTGGTGGGACAACCTCATCGGTCCCGGCAAGGCCGTGGATACCGACAATTTTTTCGTCGTCTGCGCTAACTGCCTCGGCGGTTGCGTCGGCTCGTCCGGCCCTTCGTCCCTCAACCCCGCGACCGGCCGGCCTTACGGCATCGATTTCCCCTTCGTCACCATCCGTGACATGGTGCGCGCGCAGAAGCTCCTGCTCGACGACCTTGGCGTCACCGCGTTGCACGCCGTCATCGGCGGCTCGATGGGCGGCATGCAGGTGTTGCAGTGGGGCATCGAGTTCCCCGCGTTCACCCGCCGGCTGCTCGCGATGGCCACGACCTCGCGCGAGGGCGCCCAGGCCATCGCCTTCAACGAAGTCGGCCGCCAGGCCATCATGCAGGATCCGGCGTGGCACAACGGCGACTACCCCAAGGACGGCGGCCCGCGCGTCGGCCTCGCCATCGCGCGTATGATGGCGCACATCACCTACGTGTCCGATGCCTCGATGGACCGGAAGTTTGGCCGCAAGAAAAAGGAGACCGCCAACGGCGAGGCCTACACCTTTGACGTGCAGTTTGAGGTCGAGAGTTATCTGCGCCACCAAGGCCAGAGCTTCATCAACCGCTTCGACGCCAACTCATACCTCTACATCACCCGCGCGCTCGACCAGTTCGATCTCGCGCAGGCTTACGGCTCGCTGGAGCAGGCCTTCGCCGCCGTGCAGGCCGAGACGCTGGTCGTCGGCTTCACCAGCGACTGGCTCTTCCCGCCCGGCCAGAACCGCGCCATCGCCCTCGCCCTGCTCCGCGCCGGCAAACGCGCCAATTACGCCGAACTCGACACCGACCTCGGTCACGATTCCTTTCTCCTCGAATCCGAGGACCTCTACGCGCTGGTGCGCGGCTTCCTTGAGCGCGACCACGTCGCCCTCGATTTCAGCATCTGACGTGTCATGACCAAACTCGTCGAAAAGCGCACGGTGGACATGCAGATCATCGGGGACTGGGTGGAGCCGCTCACCCGCGTGCTCGACCTGGGCTGCGGCCGCGGCGTGCTGCTGAGCTACCTCATGCAGGACAAGCAGGTCACCGCCGTGGGCGTCGATCTCGACTTCCATCGCATCAGTGCCTGCGTGCAGCGCGGCGTCACCGCTTACCAAGGCGACATGCTCGGCTTCATGCGCGAGTTTCCCGACCGTTATTTTGACCGCGTCATCTGCTCCCGCACCGTGCAGGAGCTCGACAATCCGAGCGAAGTCATCCTCGAGGCCTTGCGCGTCGGCCGCACGGTCACGGTCGGTTTCGTCAACCACGGATTCTGGAAAAACCGCATTGATGCGCTGCTCCGCGGCCGGAAGACCCGCAACGAGGTTTACACGACCGAATGGTTCGAAAGCCGTCCGTCGAATCCGCTCACCATCGCGGATTTCGAGCATTTCTGCGCGGCCAAAGGCATCCGCATCACCCGCCGGGCGCATCTCGCCGGCAACTGGCGCGCCCCGCGAACCATCCTGCCCAATCTCCTCGCCGGCTACGCGCTCTACGATTTGACGAAGTGAGGTTTTCCCCGGGAGCGCCGCCCACCGTCCCGCCTCCTTGCCTCGGCTTGTCCCCTTCACCCCCCGTTTTCCCGAGCCAAAGTAACGCAATGCGTTACTTTGGCGGCGGGGCCTTCACGTCAGACGGAATTCACCCGGCCGCGCAATCAACGTCCCGCGAAGACTTCGACTTGCTGCGCCAGCCGCTTTTCCAAGCTGCCGCACACCAACTCGCACAGCTTAAAGATCGAGGGATCCGCAATGGCATAGAATACCTGCAGACCCTCCTTCCGCCGTGAGAGGATGTGCGCCGCGGTCAGCGTCTGCAGATGACGGGAAATATTGGCCTGCGTGCCCTCCGTCGCCTCCACCAGCTCGGTCACGTTCTTCTCGCCCGCAAACAGCGTGTGGATCAGCCGCAACCGCATCGGTTCGGCCAGCACGGCAAAACGGCGCGCGATCAATTCCAATGCCTCCCCGGACAGCTGCGATTTTTTCCCCATGCCGCGAGTGAAGCCGGGCTTGACACAATTTCAAGTATATACGTATATGCTCATATATATAACCTATTTCCCCATGAAAATCGAAGCCCTCATCCGCATCCTCGCCGGCTCCATGATCCTGCTCAGCGTCGCCTTGGCGCATTTTGTCAGCCCGTGGTGGCTGTGGCTCACCTGCTTTGTCGGGGTGAACCTCATCCAATCCGCCCTCACCGGCTTCTGCCCGCCCAGCTTCGTGCTCAAGAAACTCGGCTGGCTCGGCACCGACGGCATCGTGCGCTGCAGCAGCAATCCTAACCGTTGACCTTGGGCCGTGGCGCGGCGCCCTGCTCTGCTGGAATCCCCATGAAATTTCTCCTCCTCCTGCTTCTGCTTCCTCTAGCCGCCTGCCGGCGACCAGCGGAATCTGCCGTGTCAGTCGAAGCCGCCCCGCTCGCCGTGCGCACCGGGGTGGTGACCTCGACGGTTATGCGGCAGACTCAGGCCGTGGCCGGCACCGTCCGCCCGGCTGAACGGGCTGTCGTCGCGGCCCGGATCATGGGCACGGTTACTCTCGCCGACCTCGCTGTGGGTCGTCAGGTGCGGGCCGGTGCTACCTTGGTCACGCTGCAAGCCGATGAGCTCACTGCCCGCGTGGCCCAAGCCCGCGCACTGGTGAATCAGGCCGACCGCGACTATGACCGGGAACAAGCGCTTGCAGCCAAAGGCGCCTCCACCACCGAGGCGGTGCGGGCCGCCAGTGATCGACGCGACCAAGCCCGGGCCGCCTTGCAGGAAGCCGAGGCCGCACTGACCTACACGCGCATCAGCGCTCCCTTCGACGGCGTGCTGACCGGTGATTTCGTGAATCCGGGTGATCTTGCCTCGCCCGGCCAGCCACTCTTTGAACTCGAAGGCATTGATCATATGCGCGTCGAAGCGCAGATTCCCGAAGCCTTGGGCTTGCCGGTCATGGGTCGCGAAATCGCCGTGCAATGTGCCGCCGGCGCCATCACCGGCCAATTGGTGGAATTTTCGCCCGCCGCCGACGCGGGCTCCCGCAGCCGTCTCGCCAAAATCGAACTGCCGGCCGGCGCCGGGGTTCATTCCGGCGAATTTGTGCGTGTGCTCTGGCCCGCCGGATCCGAGGTGACCCTGACCGTCCCGGCATCCGCGGTGGTCGTTTTCGGCCAGATGGAGCGCGTTTTCACGGTAAATCACGATCGGGCCGGCTTGCGCTTGGTGAAAACCGGCGGGCGGCACGGTGATGCCGTGGTGGTGCTCGCCGGCCTCGATGCCGGTGAAGCCGTCGTCTTGCACCCGCCTGCCGGCCTGCGCGACGGGCAGTTGCTCAAAGTCATCCCGTGAATTCTTCCGCTCCAGTTCCTGGCCCACGCTACGGTTTCGCGGGCCGCGTCGCCGCTTTCTTCATCAATTCCAAGCTGACGCCGATCGCGGTCATCGCCTCGATTTTGCTCGGCTTGTTCGCGGTGCTCAGCCTGCCCCGCGAAGAGGAGCCGCAGATCAAGGTGCCGATGGTGGACGTCATCGTCGCCATGCCCGGAGCCGAACCCGCCGAGGTGGAAAACCGTGTCACCCGGCCGATGGAAAAACTCCTCTGGGAAATTCCCGGAGTCGAATATCTCTACTCCACTTCCAGTCCCGGCCAGTCGTTGGTGATCGTGCGCTTTCTGGTGGGCACCGACATCGAGACGGCCCTCGTTCGCCTTAACCAGAAGCTTCAGGCCAACTTTGACCGCATCCCGCCGGGGGCCAGTCAGCCCATCGTCAAGCCGCGCACCATCGACGATGTGCCCGTGCTCGCCCTCACCTTTCATAGTGCCACCCAGGATCATCTCACCCTGCGCCGGTTGGCGGCCCAAGTGGACGACGCGATCAAATCCATCCCCGCGGTGGCCGAGACCACGCTCATCGGCGGTGGCCGCCGCGCCCTGCGCGTGCAGCTCGATCCCGCCGCCCTCGCCGCCCGGGGCCTGACCGCCCTGCAAGTCGTCCCCGCGTTGCAACAAGCCAACCGCCAGTTGCAGAGCGGCTCACGCGCCTTCGCCAACACCGAGATTCTCTTGGAAACGGGCGTCTTCCTCCATGATGCCGCCGACGCCGGCGCAGTCGTGGTCGGCGTGCATGCGGACCGGCCGGTCTTTCTGCGCGAAGTCGCGACCCTCACCGACACGGCCGCGGAGCCCTCCGACTATGTGCTGCACGGCACCGCGCACGGCGGTCTCGAAGCCGCGGTCACGCTCAGCGTCGCCAAACGTCCCGGCGCCAACGCCGTCGATGTCGTCAATGCCGTGCTTGCCAAGGTGGCCACGCTGCGCGGCACCCTCCTGCCGGCGGATGTCGGCGTCGCCATCACCCGCGACTACGGCCACACCGCCGCGGAAAAAAGCAACGAGCTGCTCCTGCACATGGGCATCGCGGTCTTTGGCGTCGCGGTCCTCATCCTCCTGTTTCTCGGCTGGCGCGAATCGCTCGTCGTGCTGCTCGCCATCCCCTCCACGCTCGCGCTGACCCTGCTCGTCTTTTACCTGCACGGTTACACGCTCAACCGCATCACGTTGTTCGCGCTGATCTTCTCCATCGGCATCCTCGTGGATGACGCGATCGTGGTCGTGGAAAATATCGTGCGCCACGTGCGGCTGCCCGGGGCCGGCCGCCGGCCGCTCATGGACGTCGCCTTGGAAGCGGTTGATGAAGTGGGCAACCCCACGATTCTCGCGACGTGGGCCGTCATCGCCGCCATCCTGCCGATGGCTTTCGTCGGCGGTTTGATGGGCCCTTACATGCGGCCCATTCCGATCGGCTCCACCGCCGCGATGCTGTTTTCCCTCGCCATCGCCTTCACCATCACGCCGTGGGCCGCCATCCGCGTGCTGCGCCGCCGGTTCACCAGTGAAGAAACCCTGCCTGAGGCGGGACGGGCCGCCCTGACCTCCGCCCACGAGGAAACGACCGGTGATTGGTCCACGCGCCTGTATCATCGCATCATGGATCCGTTGCTCGACCGCCCCGCCTGGCGCTGGTGGTTTCTCGGCGGGATTGTCACCTTGTTGCTCGGCGCCATCGGCTTTGTGCTCACCGGCGCCGTCACCATCAAGATGCTGCCCTTCGACAACAAGTCGGAGTTTCAGATCATCCTCAACACGCCCGAAGGCACCACGCTGGAGCAGACCACGCGGATCGCCCAGGAAATGGCCGCCGCGATCCGCCACGAACCCGAGGTGCGCGATTATCAAATCTACGCCGGCACCGCGTCGCCTTTCAATTTCAACGGCCTCGTCCGCCACTATTTCATGCGCCGCGGCCCCAATGTCGCCGATCTCCAGATCAATCTGGTCGGCAAGGGCGAACGCCGGGACCAAAGCCACGCCATTGCCAAACGCCTGCGCACCAAGGTGGCGCCCATCGCCGCCCGTTATGGCGCGGCCGTCGCCGTCGCCGAGGTGCCGCCCGGGCCACCCGTGCTCCAATCCATCGTGGCGGAGGTTTACGGTCCCGATGAAACCCAGCGGGTCGCCCTCGCCGCCGCCGTGCGGGATATTTTCACCCGCACCCGCGGCGTCGTTGACATTGATTGGTATGTCGAGGCGCCGCAGGAAAAAATCCGTTACGTGGTGGACAAGGAAAAAGCCGCTTTGCACGGCGTCAGCACCGCCGTCATCACGCAAACGCTCCAGCTCGCCGCGCAGGGCCTGCCCGCCGATCTGCTGCACCTCGCCGCCGAGCGCGAGGATGTGCCGGTGATTTTTGAACTGAACCCCGCCGCGCGCTCCACGCCCGCCGCCCTGCTCGCCTTGGAGGTCCGGGCCGATCTAAACCCCGCCGCGCCGCCTGTGCCCCTCTCCGCCTTGGTCCGCCTCGAAGCCACCACCGGTGAACGTAATCTCTACCGCAAAAACCTCAAGCCCGTCACCTACGTCACCGCCGATGTCGCCGGCGCCGTCGAGAGCCCCGCGTATGCGTTGTTCACCATCCATCGCGAGCTGGCGCAACTCGATGCGCGGGCCTACGGCGCGCCGGAAGCCCGGCTGCCGGTTTATCACCTTAACCTGCCGTTCGACGACACCCGCCCCGCCCTGAAGTGGGACGGCGAGTGGCATGTCACGCTGGAGGTTTTTCGCGATCTCGGCCTCGCCTTCGCCGCCGTGCTCGTGCTCATCGCCATGCTGATGGTCGGCTGGTTTCGCAGCTATATCACGCCCTTCGTCGTCATGGCCGCGATTCCTTTTTCCCTCATCGGCATCCTGCCGGCGCACTGGGCGCTCGGTGCGTTTTTCACCGCCACGTCCATGATCGGCTTCATGGCCGGCGCGGGCATCGTCGTGCGCAATTCCATCATCCTGGTTGATTTCATCGAACTGCGCCGGGCGCACGGTCTGCCGCTACGGGACGCGGTGGTTGAAGCCGGCGCCGTGCGTTTCCGGCCGATGCTCCTCACCGCGCTCGCCGTCGTGGTCGGCGCCAGCGTGATTCTGGCCGACCCCATTTTCCAAGGACTCGCCATCAGTCTCATGTTCGGCGAGATTGCCTCCCTCTTCATCAGCCGCATGGCCGTGCCCGTGCTTTACTACATGGCCAACCGCAAAGCTGAAACCTCCCTGTCCCATGAATAAAATTCTGTTCCTGCTTTTGATCCTCGGCCTGCTGTTTTCCGCCAGCCGGTTGCTCGCCGCCGATTTCATGGAACCGGCCGAAGCCGCCCGGCGCGTTGCCGCCGGCACCGCCGTGCTGATCGATGTGCGCGAACCCGTCGAGTGGACCCAAACCGGCGTCGCCGTGCCGGCGCACCTGCTGCCCTTGAGCGATTTGCGCGGTGCACGCACCCGCTGGATGACTTTTCTCACCGCGAACCAAGGCAAGGAACTGATCGTCTACTGCCGCTCTGGTCATCGCTCGGGCATCGCCGCCGGCATTCTAACCAAAGAAGGCTGGTCCGTGGCTAACGCCGGTGCTTTCAAACACTGGGCCGCCGCCGGTCTGCCCGTGCGCCAAGTCCCCGCGGAATAAGACTCCGGGAGCGCGGGCCGCTGGCCCGCCTCAGAAACCCTGCGGGCGAGCCGCCCGCGCTCCCAACGGCTCTTAACCGCGCCAAGTTTTCAGCCGCGCCGCGTGCATCACGCATACGCAGTCACTGCCATCGGCGGTGTGCAACCAATGCGGCTCGAGCACCGCAAACTCGCGGTCCATCACCGTGCGCAACCCTCCGACTTCGATCAACACGATGCCGTGTGGTTTTAAACGGGTCTTGGCCTGCCGGAGCAGTTTGCGGATGATGTCGAGCCCGTCGTCCCCGCCATCCAGCGCCAGCCGCGGTTCCCGGTGAAATTCCTCCGGGAGCGCGTCGCAGTGCGCGCTCGGCTCGTAGGGCGGATTGCTCAGGATGACGTCGTATTTGACCGGTGGAACCGCATCAAAAACATCGCTGGCGTGGAGCGCGATGCGGCGCCCGAGCTTGAAGTTGCGCACATTGATCTTCGCCACCGCCAGGGCCTCGGCCGACAGATCCACCGCGTCCACTTTCGCCTGCGGAAAATGCTGCGCGAGCAAAATGGCCAGGCAACCCGAGCCGGTGCAGACATCCACAACCTGCGTGACCTTTGCCGGGTCAGGCAGCCAGCCGTCGAGTTGCTCCGGGATGATCTCCAGAAAATAACTGCGCGGAATCAGCACACGCTCGTCCACGTAAAAGCATTGGTCACCCAGCCACGCCTCCTGCGTCAGGTAGGCCGCCGGCGTGTGCTCCAGCACCCGCCGCCGCAGCACCGCCTCGACCTGGGTGCGCTCGGCCGCAGTCAGCTTCTTCGCCAACACCTTCGCCGTGCTGTCGAGCGGCAGGTCGAGCGTGCGCAGCAGTAGATAAAGCGCCTCGTCATGCGCGTCGGTCGCGATCTGCCCGAGGGCCAGCTCGTGTTTTCTATAGAGCCCCACCGCAAACTTCAGCCAGTCGCCCAGCGTGACCAGCCCGCTGGTGCGGCCGAATGTTCCGACCGGCCTTTTTTTCTGCGTGGTCTTTGTGGCCATATCGATACGCCCGCGGTTTATCGTGCGAGCAGTTGGAAAATCACGTAATACGGCACCGTGAGCAAGCTGATGACCAAGCCGAGCGCATACCGGACCGGGGGCAGTTGGATCGCGATCAGCAGCACCAACCAGCTCCATTGGGCGATGCGGAAGTAAGTCTCCTCGCTCATGTTGGTCGCATGCTTCATCAGCGTGCCGCCATCGAGCGGCGGCACCGGCAGCAGGTTGAACACCGCCAACACCACGTTGAGCGAGATCAGCACCGCAAATATCTCAGTCGTCCGCGGCGCCCCACCCGCGAGCAACCCGCCGGCGACGGCGGCGATCAGGGCAATCACCAGATTGGAAAGCGGGCCCGCCATTGTCGTCAGCACCTCACCGCTTTTGCGATTCTTGAAATTCGACGGGTTGATCATCACCGGCCGGCCCCAGCCAAAAAGGATGCCGCCCGGAAAAGCGAAGATACACACCAGCGGAAAAATCACGGTGCCGAAAAGATCCATGTGCACGAGCGGGTTGAGCGTTACCCGGCCCTGGGAACGGGGCGTGTCGTCGCCCAGCTTGTCCGCCATGAAGGCGTGGGCCCATTCGTGGATGCTGATACTCACCACGAAAACGAGGTAGAAGAGGAGTCCCTGCCGCAGTTTTTCCTGATCGAAGGCAAAATCCATGACCGTTACTTTGCGCTGGGCGCGGGAAGTTGCGCAACCAGCTTTTGCCTCTGTCCCTGCAGCGCCTCCTCGGTCACGGCCGAGAGCACCAGCCGGGCGTGGTCCAGTCGGCCCTGCTTGATCAGGATGTTGGCCGCGTGCAGCCGCATCGTTTCCCGCTCAATGGGCGACGTCGCCTTCTCCTCCAGCACCGTCCAGGTTTTCAGCGCCTCATCCCAGTCCGGCTTGGCCAGATCATAAAACGACTCGGCGTAGCGGTAGGTGAATTCGATGCGCTCCGGCGCCAGTTCCGCCGCGCGGCGGAAAGCTTCGTGCATCGCATGGTCGAGGTTCTCGCGCGTCCATTCGCCGGATTTCAGGAAATCATCGCGCGCCTCGGTGAGCAACGTGCCGAGTTGGTAATGATAAAGTGGTTCCTTGGGTGCGAGCTGGATGGCCGCGAGATAATAGGCGACGGCCTCCAGCGGCCGGCCCGACTCGGCGAGGAAATTGCCGATCTGGTTTTTCACCAGCGGCAGATTCGCGTCGAGCTGGTTGGCCTTCATCAGCATCGCGATGGATTCCTTGGCCATGCCCACCTTGTGCAGCAGATAGCCGTAGGCGGCGTAGCCGGTCGCGTTTTCGGGATTGTTGCGCAGGAAGAGCTCGTAGTCATGGCCCAGCGTCTGCACCTGCGCTTGGAAATCCGCCTCATCCATCGCCGGCTTGCCCTTCGCCGCCGTGGTCATCAGCTCCTGCTGACGCTCCAGCAGCAGGCGCAGGCCGCGGTCGGCCATGGTTTCACTTTCGGCCGCACGCAATGACACGATGGCCACGAGGAACAGGCAGTAGAAAATTTTCATGCGAGTGCGCTTGCGACACCATCAGCCAGCCAAGGTGCCCGCGTAAACATTCATCCGTGCCCCGCGCAAAAAGCCCACCAGCAGCTGGCCGCTCGCCCGGGCAAACTCCACCGCCGCGCTCGTCGGCGCCGAAATCGCCGCCACCGCCGGGATGCCCGCCGCCAGCGCCTTCTGCATGATTTCAAACGACACGCGCCCGCTCACGAGCAGGATGCTCTCCGCGAGCGGCAATTCGTCCGCGAAAAACGCGTGGCCCACCACCTTGTCGAGCGCGTTGTGCCGGCCCACATCCTCCCGCACCACCCGCAGGACGCCCGTCGCATCGAATACCGCACTCGCGTGCAGGCCGCCCGTCTGCGCAAACGCCGCCTGTGCCGCCCGCTGTTGGTCGGGCAGCCCCGCGAGCACCGCGCGGGTCGGCACCAGCGGCCGGGTAATCGCGGGAAACTGCGCGCGCACCGCCTCGATGCTCGCCTTGCTGCAGATGCCGCAGCTCGACGACGTAAACACATGCCGCGTCAACCGCGCCAGATCCACCGCCGTGCCCGGCGCGAGCAACACGTCGAGAATGTTCTCCTCCGGCGCGCCGCCCTCGGCGCGGCAGTAAACCATGTCGAGCACTTCCTCGCGCCGGTGCAAGATGCCCTCGGTCACCAAAAACCCTGCCGCCAGTTCACGGTCGTGGCCCGGTGTGCGCATGACCACCGCCACGCTGTGCCCGCTCACGCGGATTTCCAGCGGCTCCTCGGCGGCGAGCACATCATCGCGGATTTCGGCCGGCCGCGTGCCG
Organism: Opitutaceae bacterium; assembly: GCA_017988885.1. GTDB lineage: Bacteria > Verrucomicrobiota > Verrucomicrobiia > Opitutales > Opitutaceae > UBA2377. The sequence continues at coordinate 16,499 of JAGNQV010000027.1, forward strand.
TCGAAGCACGTGAGCGAAACCGGACGGATGGCCTTCGAAAGTGACATGCGACCATCGAAGCAAACAACCTCACGACAAGACAAGCACGCTGCACGACCGTTTGCCCTGCACAGCGGCGCCGGTCCGGCAAACCTGACACACTTGGACCCCTCGCGCCCCCTTCCGTCATCCGCCGCCTCACCGATTTGAACCCAGCTCTCCCCGCGCTGTCCTTGGGTCCCTCTTTACTCGACAACCCATGCCTCCCCTCACTGGCTTGACCCTGTTCTCCAAATTTTAGGCTCCAAGAAACCAGCCGGCACTTCCGCCCTTTTCCGCCATGCAGCCCTCCGCCCAGCCCAGCCCTGCACTCAACCGGGTTCCGCAAATCATCCTGATCTATTGGGTGATCAAAATCGCTGCCACGACCCTGGGGGAAACCGGGGCCGACATGTTCTCGATGACTTTCGACCTCGGTTACGCCGCCACCATCCTGATTTTCTTGGGAGTTTTTGTGGTATTGCTCGCCGGTAAGCTAGCTATCCGACGCTATGAGCCGGTGCTCTACTGGCTGGTGTTTACCGCCACCGCAATCGCCGGCACCGCGATTTCCGACTTCATCGATCGCAGCCTTGGCCTTGGTTACTCCGCCGGCTCTTGCCTACTGCTTGGACTGTTGATTCTGATCTTACTGATCTGGCGGCAATCCGAAAAAACCATCGCCGTGGAGGAAATCGTAACCTCTAGAGCAGAGCTGTTTTACTGGCTGGCGTTTCTCGTGGCCAATACGCTCGGCACTGCCGGCGGAGATTTTATGGCCGACGCGCTGGGGCTGGGCTTTTTGCACAGCGCGGCCATCATCTCCGGTCTGCTGGCCGGCATCGCTTTGCTGCATTTTTATACCAAGACCTCGGGCGTGATATTGTTCTGGCTGGCCTTTGTGCTCACCCGGCCGTTCGGTGCGACTTTCGGGGATCTGCTGACCAAACCGGTGGATCACGGTGGGCTGAACCTCGGGACCATCGGATCTTCCCTATTCTTCCTGATCGTGCTCGTGCTGGCAGTCATGCGGGAAGCCAAATTGGAGAAACTGCGCAACACGCCCTAATTGCGCCTCAGCCATGTGCACCCGCTTCCTGCTGCAGCAACAACACCACCACGACATCCTCCAACGGCTTGGCGTCGCGGCTCCCGTGGATTTCGTTTCGCGCTATAACATCGCACCAGGCTCGTTAATTCCCGCGGTGCGCACCCGGTCCGCAGCCGGCGAACGCGAAGCGGTTGCGCTGCACTGGGGCTTGGTGCCCGCTTGGGCCAAGGACGCCAAGACCGTCACCAAACTCGTCAACGCCCGCGCCGAAACCCTCGCCGACAAACCCGCTTTTCACGCCGCCTACCGCGCCCGGCGCTGCGTCATCCCCGCAAGCGGATTTTATGAATGGGAAGTGGCCGGCCGCACGCGCAAACCCTTCCTCTTTCAACGGCGTGACGAACGGCCTTTCTGCCTCGCCGGAATCTGGGAGAGCCGCTCCGCACCGGATGGCGTCACGCTCGAAAGCTGCGCGGTTATCACCACCGAGCCCAATGCCGTGATGCAAACCATCCATCATCGCATGCCCGTGATCCTCGACCTCGCGCAAAGCCTGGCCTGGCTCGATCCCTTGCGCACGGCACCCGAGGAACTCGCGCCTTTGCTCCGCTCCATTGCCGACCGCCACCTTAGCGCCACACCGCTCAACGCCCGCGTGAACAATATCCGCCACGATGATCCCGCCTGCCTCGCACCTCCGGAAAAGGACGAGCTGCCGCTTTCATCATAAGCCGGCGCGATTGCGAACCTCTGCGGATGGGCATTGTCAGCCGGCGTTTCGTGTGCCGGAGTAATTCCGCCCTGCGTGAACCTGCTTGATCGTTACATTTTCAAAAGCGTGCTCGGGTCCTGCCTCGCGGCGGTGGGCCTGTTCTCGTTCGTGCTCATGCTGGGCAATGCCATCCGCGACCTGCTGGGCTACGTGCTCGCCGGGCAGCTCACGCCGGCGACGTTTGTATGGCTGATCGCGCTGCTCATCCCCTTCACGGTCTCCTACGCGCTGCCCATGGGCATGCTCACCGGCGTGCTGCTGACGCTCGGCCGGCTGTCCGCCGACAGCGAGATCACCGCCATGCGCGCCGCCGGCGTCAGCCTGTTCCGCATTGCCCGCCCGGTGGTTATCCTCGGCGTGCTCGGGGCCGCCCTCGGCCTCTATGTGAATTTCAGCGCGATGCCACAGGCGCGGCTGGAATACCAGCGGCAGCTCGCCGACGCCGTGCGCGTGAATCCATTGCGCTTCATCGTGCCGCGCACTTTCATCCGCGATTTTCCCGGCGTCGTGGTTTACGTAGGCGACAAGCAGGGCGCCGTGCTCAAGGATTTCTGGCTCTGGCAACTGGACGGCGAACGCCGGGTGAAACAACTCATCCGGGCTGAAAGCGGCCGGTTCGACTATGACGTGGCGAACAACGTGCTCCTGCTCACGCTCACGCACGCCCAAGTCGAATCGCGCAACGACCGCCAGCCGGAGAGTTTTACCGAGAGCCCGATCGTCGGCACCTTTGAAAAGACCGAGGCCATCCGCCTCCCGCTCGACAAGCTCTTCGGCCGCTCCGGCATCCAGCAAAAACTCAAGTGGATGACCTACGATCAACTCATGGCCGAGGAGACCCGGCTCGCACGCCTCACGGTGCCGCCTGAGAAAATGAAAGAGCACCGGCGCAGCGAGATGAAGGTGCAGCTCATCCTGCAGGAAAAACTCCAGAACGCGCTCGCGATGCTCACTTTCGCGCTCATCGGCGTGCCCCTCGGCATCAAGGTTTCGCGGCGCGAGACCTCAGCCAATCTCGGCGTCGCCGTGGCCCTCGCGCTCGGGTATTATTTTCTCACCGTGATGGTCAACTGGCTCGACCGGCATCCCGAATACCGGCCCGACCTGCTCTTCTGGATTCCCAACCTGCTTTTCCTCGGTCTGGCCGTGTGGCTGTTCCGCCGGATTGACCGGCGTTGAACGGGGCCGCACCGGTTTTACCGGAGAACGCGAAGAACGCAGCGGGAGACAGTTTCTCCGCGACCTCTGCGCTCTCCTGTAAAATCAGACCTTCACTTCCTGCGTCGCCTTCAGCATCCGCCGCCACAGCAGGAATATGATCCACGCCACGAGCAGCGTCACCAGCGAGTGGCTGAGATAATGCGCGCCCTTGAGGGTCTGATAGGCACTCATCGTGCCGCCGACGGCGAGGCCGATGGCCAGGCCGATGAGCCGGCCGCGCCGCTGGCGCGCGAATTGCGCCAGCGCCATCAGCGCAAAACCGCCGCTGGCATGGCCCGCCGGAAAACACCGTCCGCGCCGCACCGGCCGGTCGTCCGTGGGGTAAGCCTCGCAAAGCCGCACGTAGGGCACGTCGCCGCCATAGCGGCGGATTTCCGACGGGCAAAAAATATTCGTCACCGCTTTCCCCGCCCCGATTAACGCCGGCACACTCGCCAGCACGGCGATCACCACCCCGAGATCGCGCCGGCTCACCCCGCGCCGGGCCAGCCACGCGCGCCACCGCGCCGGACCCAACGCCAGCACAATCAGGCTCACGCCAAAAAGGATGATGCCGAGCTTCGGCCCGTCATAGAACAGCAGCCGGGGCAGCGGCGCGTTGCCATCCACGATCCACGCCTGCGTCGTAAAATCGTAAACGTGGTCCTGCACCCATAGGTCCACCTCCGTCAGTTCAAAAAAAGCGATGACGCCGGTGAGCAGCGCCAATGCGGGCCACAGCGTGCGGTCGAGCCAGGAACGGGAAGATGCGTGGGTCATGGGGATGATTTGCCTCCGCCGAATTTCGCACGCCACCAACGCTTGAAGTCAAAGCTTACACGCAGCTTGGCACTCAGGCCGATATCCGTGCCGTCCGGCCCGAAACTCACCCGCGGCGCCAGTCCGGCCAGCCACTGCCCGCGGGAATTGAACGTAAAGCGCTTCGGCAGCGGCCAGACGATGCCGGGCCGAAAGGTGATCACCTCACGCTGATTGTCACCCGTGAGGCGCGTGGTCGCAAACGTGGTCTCGAATGTATAGATGACCTTGCCCCGCGTCCAGACCACGCCGCCGTTCAGGCTGAGTGAATCATCGCCGAGTTCGTTGGCATCCAGCGTGACCGGCAGCCCTGAATCCGTAACGTTATCCGTGCTTACGCCCCAGAAGATGCGGATGTCGGGTCGTAGTTCGAGGTGACGCGAAAACGTCACAAAATATGAAAAATGCCGCAGCCCGTCGGTCACATCCGGCGGCGGGCTGCCATTCGGCGTGGTGAAATCCATGCCGACGCCCGTGTCCCAGCCCGGCCAGAAATCCGTGCCGATGCGGTATTTGGTGCCAAAGTGGTAGCTCGCAAATCCCGCGCGTTCGAAAAATTCCTCGCCGCCCAAGCCATGCGAAAAATAGCTCTCCACCTCGCCGGTGATTTCCCATTTCTCCGTCAGGCCGTAGCGCAGCCCGAGCGGCATGCGCAGGTAATCCTTGCGGTGAAAATCGCCGAAATGCGGATGCACGATCAGCTTCAGCCGGTTCTTTTTCTCCACGCCCGGCAGCGCGCTGTTGAAAATCCCTTGAATGCGCAGTTCGTCGTCCGAGACCTTGGCCTCCGGCACCTTCGGTTCCACCGCGCGCAGGACCACGACCGCCGGCAGCAGGCCGACGCAGAGGGTGACAGCGCGGACAAGGGCGGGGCGCATGAACTCAGGGTTGGGGCGGCTTGCCCTCGCCGGCCTTCGCGGCCCACGCCGCTTGTTCCGCGGCCGTGAGGGCGCCATAGCCGCTGTTTTTATAGAGATAGCTCGCCGTCTGGTAATAGGCGATCGCATCCCCGCGGAAATTCTCGTCCGCCGGTTGCGGCGTGAGCGCGAAGCTCCGCGGATCAAAAACATACTGCGCCGAGCGCCGCACCGGCTCCAGCACGGTGAGCCGGTTGTCCCGGAAAAGTCCGAGCCGCTGATAATTGCCCACCAAGGCGCGGCCGGGACCGGTGGCCTTGCGCACATCCCAACCGTAGAACCGGCTCGCGTAACTCCAGTTGAGCAACCCGAGCAGCGTGGGCGCGAAGTCCACTTGACTCATGACCGCGCTCACGTGCCCCGGCGCAATCTGGCCGCCGGGTGCATAAATGATGAGGGGAATGTGGTAGTTCTGCACCGGCAGCTCGCTCTTGCCCGCCGAGCTCGCGCAGTGATCGGCCACGATGACGAAGATCGTGTTTTTGAACCACGGCTTGGTGGCCGCTTCTTTGATGAGCTGGCCGATGGCAAAATCGGTGTATTTCACCGCGCCGGCCCGGCCCGCAATCTTCGAGGGCAAATCAATCCGGCCATCCGGATACGTAAACGGCCGGTGGTTCGACGTCGTCATCACAAAATAATGAAACGGCCGGCCCGTCGCCGCGGATTTATCCGCCTCGCGGACCGTCCAGCGGAAAAGATCTTCGTCGCACGCACCCCAGGCATTGGCGAACGTGATGTCGGCCTTGTCCACCGCGGCGCGGTCAATCACGCGGTAGCCGTTGTTGCCGAAATAGGTGTTCATGTTGTCGAAGTAGCCGTAACCGCCGTAGATAAAGGCCGTGTCATAGCCGCGGCTGGTCAGCACGCTGCCGAGCGTGAACAGGTTGGCGTTGCGCGGCCGCTTCACGATGGAGCGGCCCGGCGTCGGCGGGAGCGCGAGGGTCAGGGCCTCCATGCCACGGTCCGTGCGCGTGCCGGTCGCATAAAACTGGTCGAACACGAGGCTCTTTTTCGCGATTTCCTCGAGGTTCGGCGTGAGCCGTGACGCGTGGTTGAAGATGCTGAGAAAATCCGCGCTCAGGCTCTCGACCGTAATCTGGATGATATTGGGGCGCAGTTCCGGACCTTCGTTCCGGACGTAGCGCAACGTGTCGCGCGCCTCGCTCCCCAACCGCTGGGCACCATCGGGCGCTTGCTCGGCATGCAGGCGGCGGAAAGCCTCGTCGAGGTCGAGCGTCGGGTAGAATTTATCGTAATCGAGCTCGTTGTTGCGGAACGCCGCGATGAACGACCACGGGCCGTTTTTCGCGAGCTCGCGGTTGTAGTCGTTGCGGAAGGCCGGCAGGTAATTCGAATCAAGCACCAGGCCGAAGGCCAGCGGCACCATGAACCACCCCAAGCCCGCGACCAGCCGCGGCTTCAGCGGCGTGCGCGCCGCGTTCAGCCACAGCGCGATCCAGCCCGTGCGCACCGCGAGTCCGTAAATCACCAGCGAACCGGCGGCGATGCCGCCGAGGATCAACGGCATGTTGTAGGATTCGCGGATGTTGCCGATGACCTCGGTCGTATAAACGAGGTAGTCCACCGCAATGAAATTGAAGCGCACGCCGAACTCGTCCCAAAAGGTCCACTCCGACACCGCGGTGAAGAGCAACCCGGCGGTGATCATCACCGCGGCCACGTGCGCCAGCGCGCGGGCCCAGCGTTTTGCAAAAAACCCCGCCGGCAGCAGCGTGAGCAGCAGCGTGATGGGCAGCGCCCACAGTCCCGCCGCCGCCATATCATAGACCAGACCGCAGCCAAACGCGCCGAGCAGACTCAGACTCCACGAAACGACGCCGGCCGATTTTACCAGCAAGGCCACCCGCGTCAGCAGCGCGATCGCGAGGAATAGCAGATAAAACAAAACCGTGCCGCCATGACGGGAAGCCACGCGGCGTTGAAGGAACGGAGGAAGTTGCATGCGATGTGGGCGGTGGACCGGGGAGAGAAACCAGCCGAGTGTGACCCACGTAAACGGCGTCGGTGCCGACCCGCGAGTTTTTTTGGCGTGCGCTAGACGCCGCTTCGTGTGAAACCCACGCGCCATGCCTGTCAAAGCGTTCACCTTCATCTGCGGTCCCGACGATTTCCTCGTGGACCGGCTGGGCCGGGAACGCTTTGCGGAGCTGACGCAGGACACCGCCGATGAATTTTCGCGCGAGGTGCTGAGCGGTTACGCCAACAATGTCGGCGAGGTCGAGACAGCCATCAACCGCTTCCGCGACAGCGTGCAGACCGTAGCCATGTTCGGTGGCAAGCGGGTCGTGTGGCTCAAGGACGTGAGTTTTCTGGCCGACAGCGTGACCGGCCGGGCGGAAAGCACTCTCAAGCTGGTCGAGGACTTGCAGGAGATCCTCGCCAAGGTTAACCCGGCTGAGACCGCGGTGCTCATCACCGCCGCGCCCCTTGACCGGCGCCGGGCCTTTCCGAAGTGGTGCGAAAGGAATTCTGATTTCGTCCTCGTGGGCGGCGACGACGGCGACGGCTCCGCCCTCGAAGGCGTGATCCTCGCCGAGGCCAAGTCGCTCGGCGTCACCCTCACCCCGGACGCCACGCGGCTGTTGCTGGCCAAGGTCGGCCCCAACACCCGCCTCCTTTGCGAGGAAGTGCGGAAACTGGCGACCTACCTCGACGAGGGCGCGCCCATCGAGGCCACGCACGTCGCCGAACTCACGCCCAATGTCGCGCAGGGGGAATTTTTCGAGACCGCCGAGGCGTTTTTCAGCGGCGACCTGCGCTGGGTGCTGGCTGCGCTCCAACGGCATTTCTTCAGCGGCGGCGATGCCCGGCCCGTCATCAGTGCACTGCAAAACCGCAACCGCATCCTCATCCAGGTGCGCGCGCTCCTCGATGCGGGTGATGCGCGCCTCGGCCCGCGCG
>JAGNQV010000173.1 GCA_017988885.1 Opitutaceae bacterium
GATCCGTTGGTCACCAAATCCGCCGCCGGCAACGCCGCGCCAACGATCAGGACCGCCAACACGACCAGCAAGCGGAAGGGACGGCATAGCCTCATGGGCTCATCATAGGATATCCTCTGGCCGAAGGATATTCTCCGAAGGGCGAAGACCACCGGTCCCGCGTTGCGCCGGGCCGTCCGGTCCGCCTAGCTGGGATTTGCGATGTCTCCCGCGCGTTCCACTCCGTCCGTCCGGCAACTGCTGGTCCCGCTGATCCTGCTTGGACTGGCGCTCACCGGGTTGACCCTGTTCACCGGCTGGTGGCAAATGAACCGGCAACTGGACGGACAGCTCACGGAACGCGCGCGCACCGTGGCGCGGGCCCTTCGGTTCGCTGCCGAAACCACCGATTCACGGGAGTCGATGATCCGGCTGACCCGCACCCTCGTCGCCGGCGGTGACATCGAACTGGTCTGCATCAGTGGCGGCCAGCCCCGCCGCATCATGATCACAAGCCAGCCGGAACTGCAGGGCGCACCGGTTGCCCGTCTGGCCGAAGGCGGCTTCGATGCCCTCGCGTGTGCGGTTCTGGCTGGAGAATCCCGCGCGGAATATCTGGCCCATGATCGGACGCGCAGCCGGTTTGTTTATGCCTGCCGGCTGGAGGCGGCCGTCGCGCCATCCCATCCTCTCGCGGCTGGCGCGGTGGTGATCGAACTGCTGACCGCGGACCTGCAAAAACGCATCACACACTTCACGCTCTGGACGATGGCGGGGGTGTTGCTGCTCGGGGCGGCCGGGACGGCGGGCTTCGCGTGGTTGCTGCAGGTTCGCGTCCTACGGCCGCTCACGGCCTCGCTCACCCGCGAACGCGAGGCGGGCCGGCTCAAGGTAAATTTTCTCGGCATGATCTCGCACGAATTCCGCAACACCCTCGGCCTCGTGCTCTCGTCCACCCAGATCCTCGCCCGCTACCGCGACCGGCTCGCCGAGGAGGACCGGGCCCGCCACCTTGCCAAGATCGAGGCCAGCTGTCGCCGGCTCTCGGGCGTGGTTGAGGACACACTGTTCTACAGCCGCAGTGAAAGTGGCCGGCTGGAACGGAACCTCGCCTCGCTCGATCTGCCGGCCTTCTGCCTCGCCGAGGCGCACGCCGCTGAACCTGCTCCGGTCGCGGACCGCACCCCGCGCATCCAATTCATCACTGAACCCAACGCACCGGTTGAAGCGACCACCGATGAGTCCCTGTTGCGCCACGTTGTAGCCAATCTCCTGGCCAACGCCCTGAAATATTCACCTGCCACCGCCCCGGTCCGGTTGACTCTCAGCCCGGCCGGTCTGGGACAATTCTCGATCACCGTCGAGGACCGGGGCATCGGCATCCCGCCAGACGAACGGGCGCGCCTCGGCGAACCTTTCTGGCGCGGGCGCAATGTCGGAGCGGTGCCCGGCACCGGCCTCGGCCTCGTCGTCGTCCACCGCTGCCTCGACCTGCTCGGTGGCCGGTTGCAGATTGCAAGCCCCGCCCAAGGCGGCGCGCGCTTTGTCGTGACCCTAGCGCTCTTCCCCACTGACCCATGCAAACCATCCTGATCATCGAGGACGACGCCGGTCTGCGTGAAAACATCCGCGATGTCCTGCGTCTCGAAGGTTTCACCGCGCTGGAAGCAGCCGACGGGCGCGCCGGCCTTGCCCTCGCCGCAAGTCAGCGGCCCGATCTGATCCTGTGCGACATCACCATGCCGCGGATGGACGGCTTGGCCGTGCTGACCGCCCTCAAACATGATCCCGCGACCGCCGGCATTCCGTTTGTCTTCCTCACCGCGCGCAGCGAGCACACCGACGTGCGGCAGGGCATGAATCTCGGTGCGGATGATTACCTCGGCAAGCCGGTCGACTTGGATGACCTGTTGACCGCAGTCCAGGCGCGACTGCTCCGCGCCAGCGAACACCGTGCCGCCAGCCGGCAGGTGCGGTTGCCGGAAACCCCGGAAGAATTGCACCGGTTCGGTCTCACTCCGCGGGAATCAGAAATCCTCTTTTGGATCACCCACGGGAAAAGTAATCCGGAGATCGCCATCATCCTCGCCATGCAACTCGTCACGGTAAAGAAGCACGTGCAGAATATCCTCCAGAAACTCGGCGTGGAAAACCGCACCGCCGCCTTTCGCTGGGTCGCAGACCGGAGCGGCCCGGAAAATCCGCCAAGCGTAAAGCCGGCTTGATTTCCTTCCAGGGGAAGGGATGCCACCCTCATGGCGATCGTTTCACGACCGGGCGGTGGAGCTCGCACGGAGATCCCGCCACCAAACCAACAACCAGCGATCTATCCCGAGCAGCAGAAAGCGCAGCAGGCAGGCGATCCAAAGCCAGGTCAGAAATTGGGTGCAGGTCAGCGCCCCTTTCAGCAGCTGCATGGCGAACTCCGGCGACGCTCTCTCCGCGAGCAGATTGATGCCCATCGCCGCCAGTCCCTCGAGCCAGACGACCGCCAGCAACAGCCACCACGTGGCCCGGCACCAACGCGCTTCTGCGGCGTCGCGATGTTCCTGCCACAGCCAGGGCAGCAGCCACACAGCGAAGACCAGCTTGTAAACATAGGATGCGCCGAGGAAAAAAACACCGACCAACATTGCCGCCCCCATCAGGAATTCACGCCACGCCATCCGGCTTTCCCGCGATTCCTCCGACCGCTCGACGCTGCGCGCTCTTTCCCGCCAGGCCGCTACGGCCGCCCAAAGGGCGAGCAGCAACGCCGGAATCAACCAGCCCAAGGCGCCATCAATCCCCCAATCTCTCAGGCCGACGGGAGCACCATAGGCATAAAGCCATTCCGGCTGCGGCATGTATTTCGCAGCGCTCTTGAAGCCGGACGCCATACCGGGCCATGCCAGCACTACCACCAGCCCATAAAGGGCAAGCGCGGTTGCGAACCGCCGCCACGGGCGCAACTCCAGCAGCACAATCAAGGTGACGAGCGGATAATATTTTAACACAGCGCAGACGGCGAACAAAAGGACGCCCAGCGTCCGCACCAGCCACGCTTCACAGCGGAAACACATCAAGCCCCCGCCGATCAGCACAAACACCACCAAATCGATGTTCGCCCGGTTCAGGGCCATCAGGAACGCAGGCGAAACCAGCAGGAGCAGCAGAGCCCCGCATTCGTTTCGCATGCGTGGTCGTGCCATCAGGAACACCGCCAATAACACCGTTCCCATTAGAACCACGCCCATCCAAAGTGTGTCGTCGCGCCCCAAATTCAGTTTTCCGATGCCCAGCCACCACTCGCTATAAAAATGTGGCCGGTGATAGGGGTCGAATTGATTGGGCACAAAAGGATCTACCCCCGCAAGGGCGGCATCACTCGCCGCCGTGATGCTATACAAATCAATGAACGGATGGTCAGCCTCCCCGATGCCCGTCACGCTCCAAATTCTCGGAAAAAGAAAACACGCTCCCCAAATCAGGATCACCGCGCCCGCGATCCACAGCGAGTTGTATAGAAAACCAGGCCTTGTTGTTTTCGGTGCAGTCATGCCATCAGCAGTAAGAACCTGAGACTTTGCTTCGTGCCCGCGTCATGGCAACCCTCCTCGGGTCAAGTTCCGCGCCCAAGGGTCCCGACTTCACGGCCTGACCGGTATGCACTTTCTAAAAATCACCCCTCTCCCACACGGCATCAGGCTTGGCTCCAACCGCGCTTTCACTTCCGGCCACGTGTTGCCTAAAATCGAAAATGCCGCAGGGCCTCAACAATCCTTCAGTCGCCCCCGACCGAAGCGGACTGGATCCTGACCGGGGCAAATGGCATTACTACCATCTGCCAGTTGCCCCGCCGCCGCCGGAGGAGCCGCCGCCGTAGCCGCTGTCGGTGCCTGATTTGTCGGAACCAGCGTTCCGGAGGTATTGGAGCAGACCCGACATCAGCAGGATAGCGGCGGCCACAATCCAAAAGAGCAGCACCAGCCCAATCAACCCGCCGCCGATCTTCCACAGCAGGACCCGGTGTTCGCCCACGAAACATCCCGCCAAGGCGATCAAGCCGCCGAGGGCCAGCAACGCGTAGCTAATCGGGATGCCAACCGACCGCTTCAGGGGGTTGTCGTAGAGCGCGTAGTAGCCGAGCGGCGAGCCGGCAAATTTCTCCCAGGCCGAAAAAGCCGGCGGATTCGATCCGGCGCCACGGTCCGCCATGCGCTCAAGCGCCTCCAGGCCCGCCAGCAAACCGGCGCCATATTCACCCTGCTTGAACCGCGGCACCATGCGCCCATTCATGACCCCTTTCGCATAGCCGTCCCAGCGATGCGCCCAAGCCTTGCCCAGCTCAATGCGCGCGGCGCGCTCCTCCACCACCAGGAGAATGAGGATGCCATCGTTCTTCGTCGCCGAGCCGATGCCCCAACCGTCGAACCACCTTTGCGCGTATATTTCGATCTCGCGCGTGCCAAGATCGTGGCGCCAGAGGTTCGGCAGGGTCACGATCACGATCGGCACCTGGGTTCCCTGGAAGGCCGCGGCCTGGCGTTCACGAATGACCCGTTGGAGATCCGCCGGAATGACTTGGGCGTAGTCGTGCAGGAATTCGCGTGAGGCTGGTTGCGCCGGCATGTCCGCCAAGGCACTCTCTGCCAGCATCACGCACAGGACGAGCGCGCCGATCACGCGAACGAACTGCACTTCCCGCCAAGCCGTGATCATGGATGCAGCGTGGCCGGCCACCCCGGAGAGACGAGTCCAAAAGACCGGAGCCGGCCAAGAGGGCGGCAGCAAGGGGCCGATCAGAAGTTTTTTCCGGACAGAGCCGTTGCGACTTACTGCCGGCATGGCGCGCAAGCTGCGATTGGCCTTTTCCGGGGCGTGCGGTCACGTGAGCAACCGGAGCAACTACCGGGCGTCAGCCGGACGGGGTCATTTCCATAGCGTCTAACCAAAAAGGCCGGGGTTTGAGCATCTCCCCGTAGCGGCCTGTGCGCTCACCGCGTTGAGAGGTGACTTTATCTCACGGTGTTAGCTTCTGCTCCAGCCGCGCCTTCACGTCGGGCCATTCGGCGGCGACGATTGAAAACATCACTGTGTCGCGCACATAACCGTCGGGCATGATGATGTGCTGGCGTAGCACGCCCTCCCGCTTGGCACCGATGCGCTCGATGGCCGCTTGCGAGCGCAGATTGCGGGCATCAGTTTTCAACTGCACGCGATTGCACTCCAGCGTCTCGAACGCGTGGCGCAGCAGCAGCAACTTTGCTTCAGTGTTGATGGCGGTGCGCCAGGCCGCCTTCGCCAGCCACGTGTAACCAATCTCCACCCGGTGGTGTGCCGCGGAATAGTCAAACAGGGTTGTTCCGCCCACGGCTTCGCCCCGCGCCAGGTCAACGATGGCCAATGCCACCATCTCCCCGCGCGCGTGCATCGGCATGACAATGTCGCACCACACGCGCACCGACTCGCGGGGATCGGGTCGCAGTGCAGGCATCCACCGCCAGACGTCCGCGTCGGCACCGTTGCGCACCAGCGCATCAAAATGCGCGGCGGTGAGCGGCTCGAGCCGCACGTGGCGGCCGGTCAGGGTGATGGGGTTGAGATTCATGTTTCACACAAGGTGGACCGTGCGCTCCGCACGTGGTTGGATGGGGATAAGGCCGGCCGGGCGACGGAGCGCCCGACCCACCGGTCAGCTTACGGCTGAATCTTCGCCGCCTCGGTCTCCATCTGGGAGACGAGTTCGTCGAGCTGATCCACCACCGCCTGCACGGTCTCGCGTTGCGTCAGGTCCACGCCGGCTTTTTGCAACAGACTCATGGGATAATCGCTGCCGCCGCTCTTGAGCAGCGTGAGGTAACGGGCCGTGGCCGCGGCGCGCGAAGCGTCGTCGCCGGTGGTCATGTCCTTGAACAGTTTCGCGGACGACGCGAAACAGGTGGCGTATTGATAGACGTAGTAGGGCGAATTGTAGAAATGCGGGATGCGCGCCCAGGTGTATTTATAAAGCTCATCCGGCGTGATCGCGTCGCCGTAGTAATCTTTGAGCAGGCCCTGGTAGATGCCGCTGAGCACATCAGCCGTGATGGGCTGGCCCTGCTCGACGAGCTTGTGCGCCTGCAGTTCGTAATCGGCGAACATCACCTGCGTGTAGAACGTGCCGAGGATCGAATCCACCGCGTGCTGCAGGAGCAGGAAACGCTCCTTCGGGTCGGTGGTGGTGCGCAGGAGCTGGTTGAGGAGAAAGCGCTCGTTGGTCGTCGAGGCGACCTCGGCGACGAAGATGGTGTAGTCCGCGGTCACGAACGGTTGGTTCGCATACGAGAGCACCGTGTGCATCGC
>JAGNQV010000174.1 GCA_017988885.1 Opitutaceae bacterium
TCCGGGACACTTAATCGGTCTGATGTTCGCTGTTGCTCGGAGCGGCGGCCGCCGCTCCGAGCAACCCCGGGGGCTTGCCTTCGGTTTATCCTCCAGCAGGTTTCCTGAGTCAAAAGCAACATACCATAGACACGGATAAACACAGATACCAATCCCCGATCCTCGGCCTTTAATTCCGGATGGATCTGAGGAATCAATGGTTTACTGATGGGGTCGCGAAGATTTCCTCCTCACTTGCGCGGGGAATAATTGTGCGCACGGTGAGCTCTCATTGGCATGAAAATCCGTTTCTTATTCTTACTTTCATTGCTGGGGATTATCGTGGCCGGGTGTCAGCGAAACTCTACAAATCATACCACAGTCATGGCTACTCCAGTATCAGAGAATACCGAATCCTTAGTGCTCGGCGGCGGCTGCTTTTGGTGCACCGAGGCGTCCTATAAGCTGCTGCCCGGCGTGGTGCACGTGACGTCCGGCTATGCCGGCGGCACCACGGCCAATCCGACTTATGAGGAAGTTTGTTCTGAAACCACGGGGCATGCCGAGGTGATCAAGATCGACTACGATCCGGCGCAGACATCGCTGGCCAAGGTGCTCAATTATTTTTGGGACATTCATAATCCGACCACACTCAATCGCCAAGGCGGAGACCAGGGCACGTCTTATCGCTCGATCATTCTCTACGCCAACGAGGCGCAGAAAGTGGCGGCGGAGCAATCAATGGCCGAGGCGCAGCAGACTTTCCGCGACCCCATTGTGACGCAGATCGTGCCGCTCAATAAATTCTGGCGGGCGGAGGAGTATCATCAGGATTATTATGCGAAGAATCCTCAAGCGGGTTACTGCCAGTTCGTGATCGCCCCGAAGGTGAAGAAACTGGAGCACAAGTTGCAGGCGCAGGGCAAGTGAAGGGAAAGCAAGGTCGGGCGAGCTCGCGAATCCGACTGGGCATTACCCGGCCGAGCAATTTTAACCACGGATGACCGAATAAATACGGATACCAGTCCGCGGTCTTCTGTGTTTGATCTGCCTAGTATACCGGCTCTGGACCGGGGTCAGTGAACCCGGCTACAACGATCTTTCCCGGTGATAGTTTGATATAAAATGTGCAGTCAAAAAAAGGTGGGCCCGCAGGTCCGACTGCGCGACATGGCGGGAGCGGAGATGTGCCCAGCCACCGGCTAAGCGTTATGCGCGGCGGTGGTTGCAGAGACCCGCCTCTACTGGCTACGAACGGCGGCGGTGCCAGGCGACGAAGCCGAAGATGAGGGCACCGAAGAGCAGGGCGTAGGTGGACGGCTCGGGCACGGGGCTGATACCTTGGATGGAGATTTGGTAGGAGTAGCCCGAGCTAGGGCCATACCAATTTGCGCCATCATTGTATGAATTGGTATAATTTCCGAGGGCCCAGTCACCACTGCCCATGTTGCCGGTCATTTGGGGCGAGCCGAAGTCGCCGCTACTAGCCCCCCAGGTGACCCAATAAGTGGTGCTAGCATCCAAGAGCATACTGCCATTGACAAAATCATACGGCCCGTTCGTGGGCGAAGTTGAGCCGGTCAGCGTGCCCACCAACGAGCCGGGTCCGCCGGAGAGATCGTTCCGGATCTGGACCGTAAAATCAGTCATCCCTGAGCCGGAGACAATCGGCAGGGTCACCATGCTGAGCTGAAATTGGGCGGAGCTGGAGTCGGTGATGAAGCTTTGGGCAATAAATTGATTGGCGGACCGGTAAACGGTGCCCAACGGTGTGCCGGCGAGATTGGAGACGCCTGGTTGCGGGGGCGGCGCGACCGCGAAGGTGGCGTAGAGCTCAATCTCGTCGATGGCGGTGCCGTCGGCGGAGGCGATGCGAAAGCCGGTCGCACTGGAAACCGGCGAGGTCAGATTATAAAGATGCCGGAGCGAAGGAGAAGCGGGCGGACTGCTGGTGTAATTAAGTGAGCCGAGGGAGGTCCAATTGGCGGAGAGCGCGTTACCGGAATTCAGGCCGCTGTCGGTCGTGTAGTAGAAATTGTAGGTGCCGGCGTTGCGGTCGGCATACGTGCCGGTGTTGTCCCGGCCGAAGGCAAAGGACGAGATGATCGAACTGGAACTGATGAGGACGCCGGCGTCACTCGGACCGCTACCAATCCAACTGCTGGAGTTGCCATAGCTGCCATTGTTCAATCCCGCGATGGTGTGGACGCCATAGCCATCGCCGTTGATGAGGCCGGAGGCGAAGGCCGTCCCGCCGATGGCGAGGTCGGTTGCATCGGAGCGGAAGGTGCCGCCGGTTTCGACCAAGGTAAACTGGGCGCGGACCATGCCGACGATGAGGATGAACAGGACAAAAAGAGAACGAAACATGGGGCGTAGGAGGGGTGGGGCGGCTAAAACTTGGTCGCCCGCATATTTCTGTCCAGTGGGAAATTCCCCGAGAAGTCTTTCCGTTGGTGCTGGCATTCGTGCCTGCGCGCTTGAGGTTCGGGCGGAATCAGGCTCCTTTTCGCGCCATGTCTGAATCCACTCCCATCAATCCCGCCGAGGCCGGTCTGGAAGTGCGCACCCATTTTGTGCGCAACCGCAACGCATTGGTCGCCCGGGCGGATTTCAGCGAATTGTTCGTGGATTATTACCTGCATCTGGCGGACCACGGCATCAAGCCGGCGCCGGAGCATGACGCGATGTTCAAGCGCGCGCTGGCGGCGTTTGTGCTACATCAGGCGGCGCGGCCGTGGAACGAGCTCACGGCGTGGACGATCAATTTTCAAAAGCCGCTCGTGAATCTCTTCCTGACCAGCGACAATGAAACTGGCGCGGTGGCGGGGCGGGTTTTTGCCGATCAGGTGAAGGAGCTGCCGGAGAACCTGTTTTATTCCGACGTGGTGCGCGGCACGCAACCGAAGCGGCGGAGTGCGGTGGCGTTTGCGGGGGACGATCCGATCGCCGGCGTCGAGCAGCTCTATGCGCAGAGCGAGCAGCGGGCGGGGCGGTATTTCCAGCTCGGCGAGGAGGAATTTGCGCTGGTGACGGAGCACCCGGATTGCGATCTGGCCTGGTTCAGGGCGCTGACGACCGAGCAAGTGCGCACGTTGGAAAAGGACGAGACGCTCGCGCTGATGGAGCGCCGGGTGTATCGCTGGCATTGCGGCTGCAATCACCAGCGGATGCTCGAGGTGCTGGCACCGGCGATGCAGCAGGACGCCGAGGGGCTTTTCGGCGACGATCCGAAGGTGGAGATCCGTTGTCCGCGCTGCGGGGCGCGGCACGCGGTGACCCGCGAGGCGCTGGAGGCGTTTATCGCCGAGAAACGCTGACACGGCGCGTGAACGAGATTTTTCACAGTATCTGGGCGGGCATCACGGGCGCCTCGTGGATGGAGCAACTGGCGACGGTGCTCGGTCTGCTGGGCGTGTGGCTGACGATCCGGCAAAGCCTTTGGAATTTTCCGGTGGGGCTCGTGCAGGTGACGCTGTCCGGCCTCGTTTTCTACGAGGCGCGGCTTTACGCGGACATGAAGCTGCAGGTGTTTTTCTTTGCCGTGCTCGCCTACGGTTGGTGGCACTGGGCGCGCGGCGGCGAAAATCACCAGGCCCTGCGGGTCACGCGGCTCACGCCGGCGGGCACATGGGGCTGCGTCACCGCGGCGCTGGCGGGCGCGGCGCTCTGGGGCTGGTATCTGCGCACGCATACCGATGCGCTCATGCCCTACCGCGATGCGTTCATTGCCTCTTTCAGCATCCTGGCGCAATGGCTGCAGGCGCGGAAGAAGCTCGAAAACTGGATCGGCTGGATGTTGGTCAACGCCGCGGCGGTGGTGGTTTACTGGATGGCCGGGCTGCACTGGTTTGCGGTGTTGTATGTGCTGTTCTTCGTGCTCGCGGTCGGCGGCCATTACGAATGGCTGAAGTCATGGAAGGAGCCGGCGCGTGACTAAGCGCATCGCCATTTACGGGCCCGAGTCCACGGGCAAGACCATGCTGGCAGAAAAACTGGCCGCGCATTTCCACGCGCCGCTGGTGACTGAGTATGCGCGGGAGCGCTGGGACGCGCAGGGCGGCGTGCTTACGCTCGACGACATGCTGCCGGTGGCGCACGAACAATGGCGGCGCGAGGACGCGGCGGTGGCGCAATGGCAGCCAATGGAGGGCAGGCCAAAGATGATCCTCTGTGACACGGATGCGCTCACGACGATGCTGTGGAGCGATCTGCTCTATGGCACGACGCCGGAAGAATTGCGCCGGGGGGCGGAGACGCGCTGTCGCACCTATGCGCTCTATCTGTTGCTCGACATCGACGTGCCGTTTGCACCTGACCCGCAGCGCTGCTTTCCCGACGCAGCGGACCGGGCCCAGGCGATGCGCCTCTGGCAGGGAGCGCTCGACCGGCGGCAACTACCCTATGTGCTCATCCGCGGGGATTGGGCGGAGCGGGAGCGACATGCGATTGCGGCGATCAACCACCTCCTGTCATCCTGAGCAAAGCGAAGGATCCAGCAGTGTATTCGCTTGCGGTTGCGCCAATGGATTCTTCGCTTCGCTCAGAATGACAGAGAGTGAGGATTACAACCAACGTTTTGGCGGGCTGGCGCGACTTTACGGGACGGCGGCCTTGCCGCGGCTGCAGGCGGCCCATGTCTGTGTCGTGGGCGTGGGCGGCGTGGGTTCGTGGGTGGTGGAGGGATTGGCACGCTCGGGCATCGGGGCGATCACGATGATCGATCTCGACGAGGTCTGTGTGACCAACGTCAACCGCCAGTTGCCTGCGCTCGACGGCAACATCGGCCGGCCCAAGGTGGAAGCGCTGGCCGAGCGGGTGCGGCTCATCAATCCCGCCTGCCGGGTGACGGGTGTGCCGGAATTTTTCACCGTGGCCTCGGCGGAACGGCTGCTGGCGGTGCGTTACGACTGGGTGGTGGATTGCATCGACCTGATGTCGCACAAGGCGCACCTCATCGCGGAGTGCACGCAACGCGGCTTGCGGGTGGCGACCGTCGGCGCGGCGGGTGGGCGGCGGGAGGCGACGCGGATCAAGGTTTCGGACTTGGGCGATTCGCATGGTGACGAACTGCTGCGGCAGGTGCGGAAAAAACTGCGCCGCGATTACGGTTTTGCGAAGGGCGAGGGCAACCACTATGGCATCCCCTGCGTGTCCTCGCAGGAGCAGCCGGTGTTCCCCTGGGCCGACGGCACTTGCGCGGCAGAGCCCGAGGCCGGTTCAAATCTGCGGCTCGATTGTGCGACGGGATTCGGCACGGCGGTGTTCATTACCGGCGCCTTTGGTTTTGCCGCCGCGGGCGAGGTGGTGCGGCAGATTGCGCAGGGAAGCTAAGGCCCGAATTTTAACCACGGATTGCGCGGATAAACACGGATAGGAAGCTTCGCGCATTATGATTCATCCGGGACCCTGAATTCCACAGTGGTGTTAACCGCTAATCTTCGCTCATCAGCGCTAATGCAAAAGAAATGGGGAATTCCTAGAGTCTTTTAATTCGGGTCCGTGGTGTATGTGTCGGGTGAGTGGCACCGAATTCCAAAAATCCTGATCAACGGGAATCAGCAGTTGCTTTCTCAGTGCCTATTAGGGTGATAGCTGTGCTATTATCCGGCGAACAGCTTGGTGAAATTTTGCTCCACGCGGGTGGCAAGCTGGTCCACGCGCAGGCGGAGAAAATCGGCGAGACCGGCGTAAACGGCGGCGATGTTGGCGGGATGATTGATGGCGGTGCCGGTGGAAGGGGTGGGCAGCGTGTAGCGGTTCCACTGGCTGCGGAGCGGCATGGCGGGAGCGTCGGTCTCGACGAGCAGGCGGTCGGCGGGCACGGACTGGAAAGCGGTGCGTTGCGCTTCGCGCTTGGGGTCGAGGAAGCTGCCGTTGAAGGAAAAATACGCGCCGAGAGCGGCGAAGGGTTTGATCATCTCGACCGGGCCGGCGTAGGCGTGGAGCAGGAAACCGCAGGCGGGGAGTTTGCTGCGCTGGAAAGTTTCGAGCAACACCCCCCAGGCGTCGATGCAATGGATGGAAGCGGCGAGGTCGGCCGCGGCGGCGAGCTCGAGTTGTGCGACAAAAACTTCGGTCTGCTCGTCGAGGGGCGCGCGGCGCAGGCCGGTGAGCCGGGGATCGTCGGGCCGGGCGCGGTCGAGGATCCAGCGGTCGAGGCCGATTTCGCCGATCCGGGCGCGGGGTTCGGTGGCGAGGCCCGATTCGAGGCGGCCCTGCCAGTCGGAA
>JAGNQV010000028.1 GCA_017988885.1 Opitutaceae bacterium
CAGAGCCCGCGGTAAATCACACCGCGTCGCCATCACCGCCGTCATGCGTAAACTCCTCGTCCACCTCAACCAACTCATGCGCCCCTCTCAACTTTCCCTTGCTTCTCAACACAGCTAATTCGTGGTTTAAAACCCGGCCCGACCTTTCCCCATGCCCAGAATCTCTTCCATTCTCGCCGTTTATTCCCCTTTCGAGCAGCAGCATTTCCTGAACAACGGAGTTTTGGAAGAAATGCGTGCCTTGACGGACGAATTCCGCCTCATCGATCCGACCCATCTCACCCCCGAGTCCTTCGCGCGCGAACTCACCACTGCCAATCCCGAGGTGTTGCTCACCTGTTGGCAATCCCAGCCATTGCCGGCAGAGTTGCCGCCCCGGCTGCGCTACATGTGCTACATGACCGGATCGGTGCGACGGCTGGTGACGCGCGAGCAGATCGAGCGCGGTTTTCTCGTGACCAACTGGGGCGGCGCCATCAGCCGCACTGTCGCCGAGTGCGCCCTGTTTCACGTCCTCGCCTGCCTGCGTCAGGCCACCCACTGGACGCTTACGTTGCAACGCGACGGCGGCTGGCGCGATGGTTGGGAACAGACCGGCTCGCTCTTCGGCCGGCGCGTGGGCCTGCATGGCTTCGGCTCCGTGGCGCGCGAATTCGTGAAGCTCATCCAGCCCTTTGGCTGCGCGCTCTCGGTTTTTGCGCCGGATTTTGACGATGCGATGGCCGCGCAGTATCACGCCACCCGTGCGAAATCGCTCGACGTCATTTTTTCCGACCACGACGTCATCGTCGAATTCGCGCCGCTCAACCCCGCCACCACCGGCTGCGTGACCGAGCGCCACCTGCGCCTGATCCGGCCCGGCGGCGTTTTCGTCAACACCGCCCGCGCCGCCATTGTGGACGAGGCCGCGCTGCTGCGGGTGGCGAGCGAGGGCAAAATTTTTGTCGGGCTCGATGTGTTCGTGGAAGAGCCGTTGCCGCCCGACAGCGGTTTCCGCGCATTGCGCAATGTCAGCCTCACCCCGCATATCGCCGGCCCGACCCTCGATCGCTACCCCGACGCCGGCGCCTTTGCCCTGCGCAACCTCCGCGCCTACGCCGCCGGCCAGCCGCTCGAAGCGGTCGTCACGCCCGTCGTCTACGACCAGTCAACCTGAGTTCACTGTAATTCCCGGAGTTTGCCCTCTTTAGGCCCCTTTAAGTTATAGGTAGGCCTTGCCCCGCGTCGAAGGCTGGCTCAGAACCGAAAGCGCCTGCGAAAGAGTGCCCTTGGTGCTGCTTTGTAGACCATCTCCATGATTCATATCCTGACCACGCCCGAAGCCGGTGTCGTTTACACCAAGCCGTGGATGGTCGCGTTTATTTTAGATCTGGCCGGCTACACCACGGATCGTGACTTGGCTCGCATGGTGGTCGTGGAGCCTTCGGCAGGGGATGGCGCATTCCTTCAAGAGATGGTTTACCGCCTCGTCGTTTCATGCCGACACCACGGCACGCAGTTGGCGGAAACAGGCGAAGCCATCCGTGCTTTTGAGATCAATCCCGATGCCGTCCATCGCGCCGTGGAGTTGGCCACTCAAACCTTGGTCGACCTGACCGTTCCCGAATCGTTGGCAAGTAGCCTTGCCAATTCGTGGATCAAGCAGGCGGACTTTCTAGAGAGCTCTCTAGGGTTTCCCATCGCCGATTTCGTGGTGGGCAATCCGCCTTACATCCGCCTAGAGGAAATTCCCGCCGACAAGGTCTCATTTTACCGTTCGTTCAGTGCGATGCGCGGCCGGGCGGATATCTATATCGCCTTTTACCAAGCCGCATTGCTGCAACTGAAACCCGGCGGCGTGTGCGCCTTTATCTGCGCAGATCGATGGATGCTTAACGATTACGGCAGTGGTCTGCGCGAGTTCATTACCACCCAAGGTTACAACGTGCGCACGATTATCGAAGCACACGATGTCGCAGCGTTTGAAAGCGAAGTATCTGCATATCCCGCCGTCACTGTGATTGCCCGCGAGTCGCAAGGCCCAGTTATCGTCGCCAAAGCCCTGCCAGGCATTGAGACCGCCGATCGCGCCGGCCTGATTGCACTGCTCTCTCAAGCCAAATCTGGTCCTACCCTCCGCACGGCCCGCTTCGCCGACTGGTTCCACCATGGCGAACCTTGGCCATGCTCTTCACCGGAGGCGTTGAAATTACTCAAGCACTTGGAAGCCACTTGCATGCCACTCGAAGACAAGACAACCGGCACCAAGATCGGTATCGGCGTGGCAACCGGGGCGGATCGCGTGTTCATCACCGACCAAAAACCCGACATCGAACCCGATCGACTGCTACCGCTTGCCCTCCCCTCAGATCTTCAAGGCGGACGTGTCAAATGGTCCGGTCATTACCTTGTTAATCCGTGGAATGAGCAAGGCTTGGTGAACCTCGCTGATTATCCGCGATTGACGGCATACTTGGCACCGCACCGTGACTTGCTAAGTGACCGGCATACCGCCAAGGAACGTCCGCAGCAGTGGCACAAGACCATCGATCGAGTGACGCTTATGCGCGCTGCGCAAGAAAAGCTCTATATCGCCGACATCAAAGACCGCCTGCTACCGTCTCTCGATCTCGGCCAAACCTACCCACAACATAATCTTTACTGGATAACGTCGGAAAAATGGGATCTACGCGTGCTCGGTGCATTACTCATGTCAGCCGTCGGTGAATTTTTTATCCATTGCTATGGTGTGCGCATGCGCGGCGGATTTTTGCGTTTTCAAGCCCAATACCTGCGTCGCATTCGCGTGCCAAATCCGGACCACCTCAGCACCGAACTGAAGCAGCAACTCAGTGACGCTTTCGACCGGCAGGATGCAGCACTTGCGACAAGTGCTGCGCTCAAAGCCTATGGAATCACCACCATACCGCACTGACGAATAAAACGTCTCTTCCACATGGCTCTCAACTTGGCAAACTACGAAAAGAAAGCCGCAGCATCCGTGAAGACCTTCTGGCGCAACCGTAACGCGGCGCACAAGAAGCAAATTCAATCGGGCAAATCTGACGCCGGAAATCGCGGTGCCGTGACGGCGGGAAAAAACATGGATGGTTTCGTGGCTTTAATGATCGATCTGATCGCGGCCAATGGACTCAAAGATGCAACCGTGATCCGTGCAGGTCGTATCCCACTCACACTGCCCGGCTACTTTCGCCCGACTAAGATGTGGGATATGCTTGTGCTCCGGAAAAACCGCCTGATCGCCGCGCTCGAACTGAAATCCCAAGTTGGTTCATTCGGAAACAACTTCAACAATCGCACTGAGGAGGCCATTGGCACCGCGCAAGACTTGTGGACAGCCTTCCGTGAAGGTTCTTTTGGCGAAGCCCCACGTCCTTTTGTCGGCTGGTTGATGCTCGTGGAAGATGCACCCGACTCTCGCCGTCCGATTCGAGATCGGAGCAAGCATTTTCCAGTGCGCGCTGAATTTCAAGGGGCCTCCTACATCGAACGCTATAATGTGCTCTGTAAAAAGCTCATCCAGGAACAGCTCTACACCGCGACCGCCGTGCTAGCATCGCCCCAGACTGCGATTAAATCCGGCCGGTTTTCCGACGTGAGTGAGATGACGAATCTCAAAAATTTTGTTACAAGTTTCGCTGGCCATATCGCAGCTGAAGCAGCGCGGTAGCCATTGAGAATCGCGCAACCCTCGTGACGCACAAAGCACTTGCGGCCACAAGCATTGCGCGAAAAAATTCCCACCGTCCGTCGCCCTAACCTCAACCCCAGTCCCTTCGCTTTTATGTCGAGACCTGTCACCCTGTTCACCGGCCAGTGGGCCGACCTGCCCCTTGAAAAACTCGCACCCCTCGCCAAGTCGATGGGCTACGACGGCGTCGAACTCGCCTGTTGGGGCGATCACTTCGATGTCGATGCCGCCGCCAACTCCAAGAAATACGTGCATGACAAGTGGGCGCTGCTCAAGGCCCACGGCCTCACCTGCTACGCCATCTCCAGCCATCTCGTCGGCCAGGCCGTCTGCGACAACATAGACGAGCGCCACCAATCCATCCTGCCGCCCGATGTGTGGGGCAACGGCGAGCCCGAGGGCGTCCGCAAGCGCGCCGCGCGCAAGCTCATCACCGCCGGCAAAGCCGCCCGCGCCTTCTTCGACGCGAAGCCCGGCCGCAAATCCACCGATGATTTCCCCGCGGTGGTCAACGGCTTCACCGGCTCCTCCATCTGGCATTCGATCTACGCTTTCCCGCCCACCTCGCAGGCGTATTGGGACAAGGGCTTCGCGGATTTCGCCAAGCGCTTCGGCCCGATCCTCGAGGCCTTCGACAAAGTCAACGTCAACTTCGGCCTCGAGGTCCATCCCACCGAGATCGCCTTCGACCTCGCCTCCTCGCAACGCGCCATCGACGCCGTGAAAGGCCACAAGCGTTTCGGGTTCAACTACGATCCCTCGCACCTCGGTTATCAGGGTGTGGACTACGTGAAGTTCATCCGCACCTTCGGCAACCGCATCTATCACGCCCACATGAAGGACGTGTGGTGGGGTCATGGCGACGGCAGCGTCGGCGTCTTCGGCGGTCACGTGAGTTTCGGTGACGCCCGCCGCTTCTGGGATTTCCGCTCCCTCGGCCATGGCGACATCAAGTTCGAGGACATCATTGTTGCGTTGAACGACGTCGGCTACCGCGGTCCACTTTCCGTCGAATGGGAAGACAGCCGCATGGACCGCGTGCACGGCGCGACGGAAGCCGCCGCCTTCGTGCGCAAGGTCGATTTCCCCTCCAGCGCCCTCGCCTTCGACGCGCAATTCGACCAGAAAAATCAGTAACCGAATTAAGCGCAAAGACGCCAAGGACCAAAACCAAGGTCCGGTCTTAAAGTCCCATCTTCGCTCCTTTGCGTCTTCGCACTTTACCCAACCTCCTATGAACAGAAAACTTCGTTACGGTATGATCGGCGGCGGTCGCGGCGCCTTCATCGGCGCAGTGCATCGCATCGCCGCCCACATGGATGGCAAGGCCCGCCTCGTCGCCGGCGCCTTCTCCTCCGATCCGGCCCGCTCCAAGGCCTCGGCCGCCGATCTCTTCGTCAAGCCCTCGCGGGCCTACGGCTCCTACCAGGAAATGGTCAAGGCCGAGGCCGCACTGCCCGCCGACCAGCGGCTCGACTTCGTCGTCATCGTCACGCCCAACCACCAGCATTTCCTGCCAGCCAAGCTCTTCCTCGAAGCCGGATTCAACGTCGTCCTCGACAAGCCCGCGACCTTCAATCTCGCCGAGGCCAAACAGCTGCGCACCCTCGTCAAAAAATCGAAGAAGGTCTTCGTCCTCACCCACAACTACACCGGCAATGTGATGGTGAAGCAGGCGCGCGAACTCGTGCAAAACGGCACCGTCGGCGATATCCGCAAAATCGTCGTCGAGTATCCGCAGGGCTGGCTCTCCACCTTTCTCGAAGGCACCAATCAGAAACAGGCCGCCTGGCGCACGGACCCGAAGCGCAGCGGCGCCGCCGGCTGCATGGGCGACATCGGCACGCATGCCGAAAATCTCGCCCGCTACATCACCGGCCTAGAGATCGACTCGCTCTGCGCGGACCTGACGACCTTCGTCAAGGGCCGCAAACTCGACGACGACGGCAATGTGCTCGTCCGTTACAAAGGCGGCGCCAAGGGCATCCTCCATGCCTCCCAGATCAGCATTGGCGATGAGAACATGCTCAACATCCGCGTCTACGGCACGAAATCCGGCCTCGAATGGCGGCAGGAGTTCCCCAATGAACTCGTCGTCAAATACGCCGACAAACCCCGCGAAATCTGGCGCCGCGGCAACGGTTACCTGTCACCGAAAGTCGCCCCTTTCACCCGTATTCCCGCCGGACACCCCGAAGGCTATTTGGAAGCCTTCGCCAACATCTACCTCGAAGCCTTCCGGGCCATTGAGGCCGAGGTCACGGGCCAGAAGCCGCCCAAGGATTTGGATTTCCCCACGATCGAAGACGGCGTCTACGGCATGGCCTTCATCGAAACCGTCGTGAAGAGCTCCAAGCTCGGCGCCAAGTGGGTGAAATTCCCGAAGGTCTGAACCGGGCTTTACCGCGGATAGCGCGGATTCACGCGGATACTGTAGGGCGGGATCGCTGATCCCGCCATCACACCTTACCCCGATCTCCGCGCCTCTGCGTGAGACCCTGTTACTTTACCGCGTTGATCCCACCATGCTTCGCGCCTTCTTTAACCAGCTTCATGGCCTCGGCTAGTTTCAGGTCTTCGAGCTTCTTAAAGTTGATGCAACTGCGGCCGGTTTGTGCCTGCTATCGCCCTAGGGGCACCCGCCAGCAGGCACCCTTCGGGCTGCTCCGCTCCGCTTCACGACGCCATCTCCGTGCTCCCCGCACTACGTTGACCTTACCGCATTGATCCCACCATGCTTCGCGCCCTCTTTGACTAGCTTCATCGCCTCGGCGAGATTCAGGTCTTCGAGCTTCTTTAAATTTATGCAGCTACGTCCGGTCTTTACCTTGCCTAATTTGGAAGCGTTCTTCTCGACGAGGTAGCCGCCCTCGCCGCCGACACAGATGTGCAGCGCGTAGCCGGCTTTCCCCACGGCGAGCCCGATGGTGAACCAGTCGCCCTCGCGTCCGCTGGCCGACTTATAGTGATACTTCCCGTAGCCGATGACAGGCGTCCCCATGCCGGCCGTCACATACGGTTTCAATTTCGGCACGGCCTTCAGAATAGCCTTATGTAGGGCGGTAATAGTTGTCCGCCGCTCGTCCGGGAGACTTGCGAGGAAATCAGCAACGGTCTGAGTTGGCTTGGTCATTTCAGGTCTCAGGTTTCAAGTTTCCTTGTCAGCCATAGCTGGGCGACGGCTGGAGGTTTCTCTGCCTGCCTTGTGCACGGTCGTCACCGTGTCGCGGCGATCGTCAGGCAGGGAGGCACTAAACTCGGCGACAGTCGGGGTTGTCTTGGGCATGGTGCGAGACTGTCCGCCCGGCGCCAAGTCATCAAACATGAATATCATTAGCGCGGCCTGCCTCTTTTTTTACTGTCCCATGAAATTCTAACCGCCTTGTGTGAGTATCATATTAACCCGCATTTCATCTATCTTACTGCGCGCTTTAATTTCATCCAACGCCTCACGAAGGATCTTCACCGCTTCAGGGGCTCCATGATCAGGGTAGGTTCCGAAACGCTCTATGAAATTCCGCAATATTCCCACCGTATCCAGTTCAGACGTCGTAATCCACTGCAGGAACTCCGCTTTTGTGAATTTCTTAAGCTGATTGAGCTTACTCGAACTAAAACCTTCGCGCGATGTGAGTTCAACAAGTAGATCACTAAGCGGCGTATCTGGCATTTTTTCTGTTATCTTCGCAATGACTGCATCCGAAACGGCTTTTGAAAGCCGGTGATGGCGGAAACCGTAGTCGTCGAATTCTTTCAGCGATGTCTGAGCTACCATTGCAGCAATTGCCTTTTCTAGGACCACCGTTGCACGTGGAGATTCACCGATAAGCTGTCGAATCACACTCACGGAACTGTCAACGTCATGTAGAGATATCTGCTCACAGTGTTTCTCGAGAAAGTCCAACTGCGCTGCCACAAACTGCTCCTGCGTTGCTAAGAACGTATGATTATAGAGTCTCCACACTGCCGTGTGTTGTTCGTTCAAGTCATCACGAGCGTAGAGATTCTCTGCCTTTTGGAAAAAATTTTCAGCTACTTTTGGCGCAACAAACCCATTCAGAATATACACGTGAATTGGTTCTTCCCACTCCGCGTAAAGGTAACCAATCCGCGATGACATGCCGCGAATATCCCTTAATAATTGTTCAACTTCATCATCCTTATTAATACGAAAGGATTTGGACATGTCGTTCTCGGCAAATACGTCCAACGAAAACTTGTGCGCAAAACCATAGTGAATGATAGCAAGCAAGGCCCCTTTGTTCAGAAGTGCATTTCGAAAATGTGGATATCGCTTACCATAATTTTTATCCAAATATTCGAGGACATCTGCTGTCCGCTTCATCACACGAATATTAGCGACACCCAATTTTTCTAAACAATCCGTGGCATGCTTTTTCAGCAGCGGAGACCCGGCAATAGAGAGATTTGAAGCAACTGGCGGATCATACTCAATTTCTTGATCAATCAGCTTGTCGCGGGAAGCCGCGATTGCCCCGGTCAACGTTTCGTCTTTAACTTCATGATCGTTGTAGATGAGGACAACCTTATATCCCTTTTGCTCGACTAATTGAGAAATGAGACCGGTAAATGCTCGAGCCTCTAGGTTGGCTTTGCGTTCTAAGTCGTCGAAACACACCAATTGGTTGCGGATCAGTTGTTCGATGGCGTAATCCGCTAAAACTTGCGTGCCCGCGATGTAAGGAATTTCGGCGACTCTGGCAAAGGGAGCCAGTCGCTTCAACCGATCTATAATACCAAGCTTGGGACCTTCTCCCAGTTTCCCAGCAGCCCACGATTCGGTTTTCGAGATAATAGCACTGTTTACCTCCGCCAGGGTGCTGCATCCAAAGAGCGAAACATACGCATATTTGTTAAGACCCTTCGGTGGCTTTTGCCTCTTTGTAATGTAACCTTTCCAGAAATATGTCTTCCCAACCCCCCATGGCCCTCGAATTGTCAGGACCTTGGATGTCTCGGAATCAAGAAACCGGTCCAACGCTTCCCTTACGTGCTGCATAAACCCCTAGAATGCCGCCGTGAACGAAGGACACAACAGTTGAATCTTATGCAAGATTTTGAACCTACTCAAGGGGCCGTGGTTTGGGGCGGGCTCTAAATTAGTTTCAGTTGTTTTCGTGCCTAAATGGCGAGATCAGAAAAAGAGGTTCAGATTGGCAAAGCGGAAAGGGTCAGGCTGAGGTTGCCCTAAATTGACGGACAGTGGGCTGGGGATGGAGGCGGTCCAGGGCGGTCTTAACCGCCTGCAGGTAGTTCGGGTGCCAGAGCTCGTGCTCGGCTCCGGGGACGGCGGTGAAGGTGGCGTGGTGGTAGAAATCGCGGATGGCGGTGGCGCGGCGGTGCATCTGCGCGTCTTCCTTGCCGCCCACCAGCACGTCGGCCGGGATGTCGGCGTTGCCGGCGCGGTAGGAGACCATCCAGCGCTGCGGCTCGTCGTCATCCTCAAGGAAGAACGGCGAGATCGAGCCGAGAATCAGGTGCCGGGCGCGCAACGCCCCGAGGTGCGTGTAGAGCGCGCCAAGAGAAAAACCCATCACGACCTTGCCTGCGGTCTGGACGTCAACCTGAGCGAAGAGCGCGGTCGACTCGAAGTTCGGCTGGCCACCCGTCCACTCCAGACGAACAAATTCGGTCTCCCAGCCACACGTGTGCACGAAGTCGACAAACGGTCTGAAGCGGCGCTCGGCGCCAGGCATCGGCGGGACAATGGTCAGCAGCGGCATGAATGCAGGTATGGGATGGCGCTCAAAAACGTCAACCGACGGCCCGGAGGATCCACAAAAGGAGTCAGTTTGCGGATATTGATATCCACAATCGCGATCGGACTCCTTGCTTCGCTGCTGCAGGAGTCACTGTGCAGAACCACCGCGTTCCTCGAAGCCGAGGAAAGTCCAAGCGAGGATGCGGCTCTGCTTCTGGCCTTGCGCCATGGCGATGATCCTCACGTCGGCCGCCTGCGCCGCGCGCAACGCAGCTTCGAGGAGCGGGAGGTGTGCACTCTTGGAAACCAACGTAGTAAACCAACGGCATTCCCGCGCCACCGCGGTGCTTTGGCTGATCATGCGCTGCACGAAGGCCAGTTCGCCCCCGGGGCACCATAACTCACCCGCCTGGCCGCCAAAGTTGAGCACAGGTTTTGTTGATCGCGGACCGCCGAGATTCCGCTGCTTGCGTCGAGTGCCCGCCGCTGCTTCCGCGGCGGAGGCATGAAAGGGCGGGTTGCACATCGTCAGGTCAAAGCGCTCCCCGGGTTGGATCACACCGCGCAAGCTGTCCATGGGCGAGGGCTGCGCCCGACACTCAATCAGCCCGGCCACGGTCGGATGGGCCGCCACGGTCTTTTGCGCCCAGCGCAGGGCCACCGGATCGATCTCTGTGCCGACAAAACTCCAGCCATACTCACTCGCACCGATGAGCGGGTAGATGCAGTTGGCCCCAGTGCCGATATCGAGGACGCGGACGGCAGGGCCGCGCGGAATCGTGGCCGCATCGCCGGGCGCGAGCAGGTCGGCCAGATAATGCAGGTAGTCGCTACGCCCCGGCACGGGCGGACAAAGATAGCCCGCCGGCAGATCCCAGTGACGCAGACCATAAGCGAAACTGAGCAAGGCTTGGTTGAGCGCCTTCACCGCATCCGGATGCGCATAATTGATCGACGTATCGCCGTAGGCATTGGGCCCGACAAACCCAGCCAGCCGCGGATTGGCCACCACCAGCGCCGCAAAGTCATACCCCGCCCGAAAGCGATTGCGGGGATGCAGCCCGGCCTTGAGCGGACCCCGGATCATGCGGACGAGCGCCGCGCCAATGAGCGCAAGCCGGGCAAAACGTTTGAGAGTGAGAGTCGGCGATCCACGACCGGAAGGCTGAGGAGTAACCCAAACCCACCGCGAGAATGAACTCCCCCCCCCAATCATTTTAACCACGGATGACACGGATGACCACGGATGTCCGACCCCGACTGGAGATGGTCTTCAAATCTCCTGAACCGCAGGAGAGTGACCACGAATGCTTCGCCTACCGGCTACGCTTGAGTATGCCCTTCGCCTAATCGGCTCCGGTTTGGGTTCCGAGGTGCGGCTAATCGCCGCAGGGAGAAAGACGGACTCGGTTATCTGTCGGCGATCAGCCGACCCCCGAAGCCACCAGCAGAGCCGATCAGGCGGAGCGGACTTCAAAGCGTAGCCGTTAGGCGAAGCATTCGTGGTTAAAACTGGATCGGTGGTTTTCTGGCCAGCCCTCACTCGCGCAAAATCTTTTCCATCGCCTTTGTGTTAGTCGTTGCCCTGAGGGCACCCACGCCTCTCACCCTACGCTGGCGCTCCGGGCTGTTCCGCTACGCTTCACGACGCCATCTCGCGCTACCGCGCTTCGTCCCTTCGCCAGCTCGTCAACCAGTTTGTCCAGGTAGCGGAGTTCCCGCATCAGCGGGTCCTTGATGTCTTCCACCCGGATGCCGCAGATGACGCCGGTGATCTTTTTCCGGGCGGGATTCTTTTTCGGTGCGTCTTTGAAGAAGGTTTCGAAGTCCGTCTGCTGCTTCAGCGTTTTCTCGAACTGCTTTGGCGTGTAGCCCGTCAGCCAGCAAAAGATGGCGTCCACCTCGGCCTTCGTCCGTCCCTTCTTCTCCGCCTTGGCAATGTAGTAGGGATAGACCTTGGCGACGGGCGTCGTGAAAATGCGGTGCTTGGTGGTCATCGGGCTAGTGGTTCGATCACTAGGCGAAACCCAGACCCGGCGCCAGTCGGATAAAAGTAGAATTGAACCACAGAGGCACAAAGGCACAGCGCTGAGCCGAATAAACCGCCAGAATGTTTTCACCGGAGAACCCAGTATCAAATTCTGCCAGCCCTCCCGTTTTCTCCGTGTCTCAGTGTCTCCGTGGTTAAATTCCGAACGTTCTTTCCTGACTACGCAGCGATTGCCTCCGCCAACAAATCTGTTCAACTTCCACACATGGCTCTTACCTTGGAAAAAATTGTGGAAGAGACGAGGCAATGGCCGGACGATGCCGTGGCCGAGTTGATCGATCGCATCGTCATCGCCAAACACGGTGGTCTAAACGCGGACCATGCGGCCCACTGGGGCAAGGTCGCTGAAGACCGGTTGGCCGAGAGTGACCGCAATCCATCGGTGCTTGTGCCCGGACCGGACGCCAGCGCACACATTCGAAAAATCGTTGGATTGTGAAACCGTATCGCCTCCATCGTAAAGCCGAGGAGGAATACGCTGCCGCTGCAGAGCATTATGCCCGGATAAGTCCGGAGCTTGGACAACGCTTCTATCGTGAGATCGAGTCCTTGATCGCTGCGGTTTGCGCCCATCCCACACTCTATCGCCGTCATGTCGGCGATATCCGCCGGCACTTTTCACCCACGTTCCCTTACGGAATTCTCTATCGTGAATTGCCGGACGAAATTCGCATATTGGCCGTCATGCCGCTGCGCCGGGATCCCCTTTACTGGCAGGATCGCTAGTCCTCAGACACAGCGGTGCTGATCACTTGGTCGCTTGAGCCAAGCCACCCTTCGCCACCCACGCCTCGTTTGCACAGGAGGCCGCCGAGGACGCTGAGATCGAATAACCGGGAAAAGTAAACAACTACCCCGTCATTCGTCATCCGGCAAAATCCATTCGTGGCTCTTCGTGAAATTCGTGGCTCAACCCGGAGTTAACTCCCCGCGCCCTCTGCGTTCTCCTGTAAAATAATCCCGTTATTTATTCTTGGTCGCCCGCCGGTTCTTCTCCACTCACGCGTCGTATTCCTTGCGGGGCATGAAGCGGAGCGAGGCGGAGTTGATGCAGTAGCGCTGGCCGGTCGGACGCGGGTCATCGTCGAAGACGTGGCCGAGATACGCGCCGTCCATATTACAGTGCACCTCGACACGCATTTGATTACTGAGAGAACTCAAGGGCTGAAGCCAGCCCGGACAGGGATCTTATCCAAAATCTGTTTAACCACACAGATCGCGAAGCCGCAGAGGAATGATTCGCCTCTTCACGGTCACCTCCGTGTCCTCCACGACCTCCGCGTTTAAAACCCGCTCCTTAGAGCCGGGACCATGTCGAAGGAATCAACCACGAAACCCACGAACGAAACGAAAGCAGCCACTTGGCGCACACCGCAGAGCCAAACCGGGATTCACTGAATCGTGAGCCAATCAAACGAAGATAAAGTTCTCTCATTACCTTCAGCTTTCGTGTGTTTGGTGGGTTTCGTGGTTTCTCCATGCCTCGTTCCGACCTTCAGTCTCCATCTGCCGCATGGCTTTTCCCCACCGGGTGTGCTGAGCTGGGATTGAATGACCTCTTTCACCACGATCCTGACGCATCCGGGCAGCGCCCACAAAGATGAGTTTCTCGCCTGCTGCGTGCTGCTGGCCGCCGCCCCCGTCGCCATCGTGCGGCGCGAGCCGACCGAGGCCGATCTGGCCGACCCCGCCATGGCCGTGGTGGATGTCGGCCACCGTCACGAGCCCGCGCTGAATAATTTCGATCATCACCAGCTCCCCGACGACGCGGCACCGACCTGCGCACTCTCCCTCGTGCTGCAGCACCTCGGGCTCTACCCGGATGCCAAGGCGTTCTGCGACTGGCTCGAACCCGCCGAATGGTTTGATTGCCGCGGCCCGAACACCACTGCCCGCTGGCTCGGGGTGGAACGCGACATCATCAACAAGCTCTACTCACCCATCGATGGCACGTTGCTGCGCCGCTTCGCCGGTGCGACCCGCCACTCCGCCGGTGAACCGTTGTGGGAAATCATGCGCCTGGTGGGAGCCGACTTGCTCGATTATCTGCGCACCCTCCGTGCGCGACTCACCTTCATCGGACAACACGCGGAACTCTGGTCGCTGGACGAATTACGCGCCGCTGAAAACGGCAACACTCCCGCGGTCGTCTTCCTGCCGCGCACGGATCCGCTGCCGGAGGAACCCTCGGCCGGACTCGATCGCTACGTGCAGGAGCAAGGCTGGGATGACCGCGTCGTCGCCGTCATCGCGCCCGACCGCCGCAGCGGCGGCTACGGCCTGTCACGGCATCGCGATCACCCGCGCCTCGACTTCACCCGCATCAAGGCCGAGCCGGACGTGCATTTCGCGCACGCGCGAGGCTTTGTTGCCAAAACCTCCGCCACCGAGCCGCAGCGGCTGCGTCAACTCCTGATGCTGGCGGCCGTATAAATCCCGAATTTCGCCGAGGCTGGAGACCCTAATTTCACCAATTTCCACCAATCAGTCTCCCAATTTTCACAGGCGGCCGCGGAGGCCGCAGAGGCCAGATGGCGAATGTTTATGAGGCGGAGCCGATGGAAAAACCCATTCGTGGCTCTTCGTGAAATTCGTGTCTCCATCCGGAGTTCGTTCTCCGCGCCCGCCGCGTTCTCCTGTAAAATAATCCCGTTATTTATTTCCGGTCACCGCCGGCCGGCTCTTCTCCACCCAGGCATCGTATTCCTTGCGAGGCATAAAGCGGAGTGAGGCGGGGTTGATGCAGTAGCGCAGGCCGGTCGGACGCGGGCCGTCATCGAACACATGGCCGAGATGCGCACCGTCCACGTTGCAATACACTGCCCATGCTCCTTTCAACCGGCCCGTGATCCAGCCGTGCCTTGCCAAGGATAGCGCATGCTGACCTAAAGAAAG
The DNA here is from genome assembly GCA_017988885.1 of Opitutaceae bacterium. GTDB lineage: Bacteria > Verrucomicrobiota > Verrucomicrobiia > Opitutales > Opitutaceae > UBA2377. Next base: position 14,359 of record JAGNQV010000028.1, read on the forward strand.
CGCATGCAAGCGGTTTCGTCCGACCAATCGAATTCACGCTTGCTGCGTGGCTGGCAAAAGCTGGGTCCATCCCTCGTCGCCTTCTTCATCGTCGGCCTGTTGCTGCTGCCGGACCGGACCTTCCTCGAAGGTTATGACTGGGTCCGCATGCATGTCTTCTACAAGGAGGCCTATCGGCAGGCTCTGGTCGGGGGCGTGTGGCCGCACTGGAATCCCTTCATCGCCCTTGGCCGGCCGTTTCTGGCCGACATCGAGGTGGCCTTTTTTTATCCACCCAACCTGCTGTATTTGTTCGGTCCGGTCGTCGGTTTGCTGCTCACCCTCTGGCTGCATTTTTCCCTGCTCTTGCACGGCATGCTGCGTTTGCTCCGGGCCTGGGATTGTCGCGAAACCGCCGCGTGGTTTGGGGCGCTCGGCTTTGCGCTCGGCGCTCCCTTGCTCGGCCGGCTGCAATCCGGTCAGATTCAGGTGTTTTGCGCCCTGTGCTGGTTGCCTTGGTTGTTTACCGCCGGCCAAGCCGTGCTCGCGCAGCCGGGCCGGAAATCCGCCGTGCACCTCGCCGCCGTGACCGCCCTGTTTTTTCTCGCGGGCAGTCCTCCGGTTTTCTGGATCGCCGCGTGGGCCCTCGCCGTGTGGCTGGGCTCCCGCCTGTTGCCGTTGCGTCTCCAACGCCACGACCTTCGCCCCGGGCGATGGCTGGCGCTGAGCGGCGTGCTCGCGGCGGGGCTGGTCGCCGTGCAACTGCTGCCTTTTCTGGAGCTGGCGGGCGAAGCCAACCGGCTGGGCCGCGACGCTCACTTTGCCCTGCAGAACCCTTTCGCCGGCCAAAGCTGGTGGTCGTTGCTGCGTTCCAAACCTCCGGGCCCGGCTTTTTTTAACTGGGAGTATAACCTCTACTGCGGCTTGCCGCTGGTCCTGCTGGCCTTGGTGGGCGCTACCCAATGGCGCCGGCCAAACGTGCCGCGGCTCGCGTTATTGGCGGCACTCTTTGGCGCACTCGCCTTGGGTGCCGCTCTCCCGTTGCTGCCGCTGCTGGTCGAATACGTGCCGGGCTGGGCGATCCTGCGCTATCCCTCGCGCTACGCCATCATCCTCATCTTTGCCCTTTGCTTGCTGGCCGGGTTGGGCTTGGAGCAAATCGCCCGCTGGCTCGCCCGCCCGGGGTTACGCCGGCCAGTCATCGCCACCTCATTCCTGCTAGGCCTGCTCGCGATCAATGCCCTGGATGCCCTGCACGCCGCGTGGGAACGCGCGGGGATTTACGCCAGTCCCGTAAACTTTCCGCTCGAAAGTGCGTTGACGGCCCAATTGCGCACCACCGGTTTGCTGCAAGTCGATCAGCCGCCGCCGCGCGTGTTGGCCCCGCCTTGGTTGATCCGGGAAAACTCCGGCCTCCAGCACGGTTATTCCACGCTGTCAGGCTTCGCCAATCCCTTCTTGTCTGGCGTATGGTCCAGCCTCCATCAGCAAGCCGGCCTGGTGCCGGCCCTCAACGAATCCGTCAACCTGCCGACTGGAATTTACGCCATGCCGGCCGGCACTTTTCCTGACATGGCTGTCGCCGCTCACTGGGATCCCCGGCAGGAAAAATTTGTCCTGCCCTCCACTATTCCCGTGCGGGCCAAACTTTTTCCGGCCGGTCCCGGCACATCGGTCGCGATCCAACACTATTCCGCCGACCAACTCACGCTAGGCTACACCGCTCCCACGCCCCAAACTCTGACCCTCGCCGAGCCTTGGTATCCCGGTTGGACGGCCACGATCGATGGCAAGCCCCTGGCGATCCATCAAGCCAACGGCTGGCTGCGGGCCATGGCGGTGCCCCCCGGCACCCATCAAGTGCACCTGTATTTCCGCTCCCGCTGGCTGACTTTAGGTGCCGCCCTCAGCCTCGGCACCTTGGCCTTTTGCCTGTTCTGGTATTTTGGTAAATCCAAAGTTCCGGCCGGCAAAAACTCCCGGCCGGCCTGACCCAAGCCCTGCTTACTGGGGCCGGTTCTGCGCGACCCACGCCTCGTATTCCTTGCGGGGCATGAAGCGGAGCGAGGCGGAGTTGATGCAGTAGCGCAGGCCGGTCGGACGCGGACCGTCGTCGAAGACGTGACCGAGGTGCGCGCCATCCACGTTGCAGTGCACTTCGACGCGCGTCATGCCATAAGTTACGTCGGTGGTTTCACCCACGAAGGCCTTCTCGATTGGTTTGGTAAAGCTCGGCCAGCCGGTGCCGCTTTCAAATTTGTCGCGGCTGTCAAACAGCGGCGTGTCGCTGCAGACGGAGAAGTAAACGCCATCCGCGTGATTGTCCCAGTATTCGTTCTGAAAGGGCGGCTCGGTGCCCTGCTGCCGTGCGACGGCATACTGCCGCGGCGTGAGCAACTGCCGCCACTCGGCGTCGGTGCGCTGCACCTTGGCCTTGCTCATATCGATCACGACATTGGAAGGCAGGCCGCAGGCGGAGACTTCGCCGGGCTTGCACTCGAGGGCATCCTTGGCGGTGCGTTTCTTGGTGGTTTTCATTTCAGAGGCAAAAAGCGTCCCGGCGGCGGTCGCCAGCGCGAGGACAATCAGGGAAAGGGAAGGTTTCATGCACTCCGTGAGAGTAACCAGGATTCGAAATTATTCCACTCCGCTTGGTCCACTCACCCATTTTTGAATTCTGAGCGTCAGATTCCGAAACTTCGACGTTGGGCGTTGAACGTTCGATGTTGGATGTTTGATATTCAGCGCTGGGCGTTGGGAGTTCAGGACCCGCGTTCCGCGGGCCCTGTCTCCACTTTCACCGGCACGATGCCATCCTTGAACTCGGCCTGCAGCTTCTGCCCCGGATGCACCGCGGCTTTTTTGGCCACCGGCCGGCCTTGTTCATCGCGCACGATGGCAAAGCCACGATTCAGCACCGACACGGGACTCGCCGCCTGCAGGCGTTTCCACAGGGCCAGCAGCCGGTGCGACTCCAGTTGCACGCGGGTCTCGGGCGTGTGCCGCTGCCACTCCGTGCGCATTTCAGTCAGTTGCTGCCGCTTCAATTGCACCGCCGCGCGCAGGGCGCTGCCGAGCCGGTTGGCGAGGTCGTCCACCCGCAACTGGCCTTGCTCAATCTGCGCCGCCGGACTCAGCAGCCGCAGCCGGCTGCGCGCATGATCCAGCCGTTCCCCCGCGGTTTCCACGGCGCCGGTCAAAGCCTGCTGCAAACCCGCTTGCGCCCGCCGCGCGCGCTCGACCGCCGCCACAAAATGACTCGAAATCAATTCCGCCGCGGCACTCGGCGTTTCAGCGCGCACATCAGCGGCAAAATCGCACAGCGTGAAATCTATCTCGTGCCCCACTGCCGAAATCACCGGCACCCGACTCGCCGCCACGGCGCGCACCAGCGGCTCCTCGTTGAACGCCCACAAATCCTCCAGGCTGCCACCGCCACGCCCGATGACCAGTAGATCGAAAATTTCCAATTCCTGGGCCAGCGTCAGCATGGCCACCATCTCCGCCGCCGCCCCCTCGCCCTGCACCTTGGCGGGCAAGACCACCACCCGCCCCCGCCAGCCGCGGCGCGTCAGGATGCGCATGAAATCCTGCACCGCCGCCCCGGTCGGCGAGGTGATGAATCCCACCGTCACCGGCATCTCCGGAATCATCCGCTTCCGGCCGGACTCAAAAAGCCCCTCGTCCGCGAGCCGCTTTTTCAACGCTTCAAATTCCCGCTGCAGCTTCCCCACGCCGTCCTCGATCACCACCCGCACGATCAACTGATACTGCCCGCGCGCCTCATAAACGCTGATTTCACCGTAAACGACCACCTGCAGACCATCACGCAGTTTGACCGACTGGCGGGTCGCATCGCCGCGGAACAGGACGGCGCTCAACTGCGCGCCCGCATCCTTCAGGGAAAAATAAACATGCCCGCTGGCCTGCGCCCGCAGGTTGGAAATTTCGCCGCGCACCCACGCCGGGCGCAGTCCGCTCTCCAGCAGGGTTTTTACCCGGCGCGTGAATTCGCTGACGGACTCCACGCGGTCATCCGCATCGCTGAGTAGAGCGGCGTCGCGCTTGCTCATACGGCCAGCCGTTTCCTGCGATAATACCGGCGCAGCAACTGCACGGTCACGGTCAGGATGACGAACAGGCCGATCGCCATCAGCACCCGTTTGCCGCGGCCGTTCATCAAGGCATCACCGAACAGCACAAAGGCGCACGCATATGAAGATGAGATGACCCAGGAGATGAAAAAATAAGTGGCGAAGGGAATCCCGGCCAGGCCGAGCAGGTAGCTCTGCAACACATACGGCGGGCCCGGCGTGACGCGCACCAGGAAGACCACGCCGCGTTGGTCGTTCTCTGCGACCTGCGGCAGCGCGTAGCCCAGCCAGCCGCAAAAACGTTCCAGCCATGGCCGGAAGGCATAGCGCGCCAGCCAATAGGTCACCGCCAGATTCACGGCGATGCTCAGCCAGACCAGCACCAACACCAGCGGCATGCCCAGCACCGGCGCAAAGACCGATCCCGCCGGCAAAGTGAACACCGACAGCGGACAACCCGCCGCCGGCAGCAGCGCCATCAGGACAAAGAAGGCGGGCGCACCCAAGTCCCGCACTTTCACCATCCCGCGATCCAGCAGCGCGCGAAAGTCGCCGCCCTGCGTCTGCAGCCACCACCACGCCAGCGCGAGCAGCACGAGCCCGCCCGCCGCCAGCACGGCCAGTTTTAATACGCGGTTGTTCGGACCCTCCCGGTTCATGCCGCCAGCCTGCGCGGCTGCGCGCCTCACCGTCAAGACCTCGCCGGCTGGCCGGCCCGCCACGCGACAAGCTTGCCCGTTTGACCGCAACGAGTGAGAAATCGGCCTGCCATGAATTCCGCGCGCTATCCGCTGCTCATCCTGTTGATCGCGCTGCTCTATGGCTTGGGTCATTTCACTTGGTATGTTGGGACCCCGCTGGGGCTCACACCCGTGCTGGATGAGCGGGAAAACATTCTACTCGCCGCGCAGATCGCCGGCCACGCCCTGCCGCCCGAGCCCTTTTATCGCGCGATGGGCTATCCGTTATTGCTGGCCGGCATTCTGCAGGCCGGCTTGCCGGAAATCGAACTGCCCGTGGCCGCCTTGCTGCTCGGCCTCATCCTGCACGGGCTGGGTGCCATGCTGGTCGCCAAGCTCGCGCAACGCTGGTTCAATGAACCCCGCGCCGGCCTGCTCGCCGGCCTGCTCTTTGCCTTGAATCCCGTGCTGGTGCATTTCGCCACGCAGCGCCTCGACGCGACGCTCAGCCTCGTGTTGTTTCTGGCTGGTCTGCTCAGTCTGGATCTTGCGCGCAATCCCTCCAGCCGGCGGGCGCTATTTTTGACCAGCCTCTGGTGGGCGCTGGCCGCCCTCACCCGCCCGCAGTTTCTCACGGTGTGGGCGCTGCTGCCGTTGCTGGCACTCTGGCGACAGCCCAACCGGCGCGGACTCTGCGCCGCACTGGCCACCCTGGCCTGCGGGGGAGTTTTTTTTATCGCCCAAGGATTGTGGCAGCGCGCCGTCAGCGGCGAGTTCCGCATCCTGCCGTGGCAGGGCGCGTATAATCTTTGGGCCGCCAATGCCCCCGACACGCATGGCCGTTATTATCACCAAACCCTCGATCTATCCCAAGTTCAGGGCGTGGAAAATCCGGCGCGGGTCGAATCGCTCCTGCTGTATCAGACCGAAACCGACCGCGGCTCCACCGCCATCGACGTGATGAATGCGCATTGGCGCCGGAAGTTTGTGCTGCACGTTGCCACGCATCCACTGCGCTGGCTGGGGTTGATGACGCGCAAAACCTACGCCCTGCTCAACAACTGGGAGCAGTATAACAACAAGACCTACGCCCTGCACAAGGCGCGCGCTCCGTGGCTGCGCCCGAATCCCATCGGCTGGGGCCTCCTGTTGCTGCTGGGCGTGGCGGGCGCGTGGCGGTTGCAGGGCCTCTCCACCCGCCAATTTCAGGAAACCGCCTTGATCACCGTCACGTGCGCCGGCGGCATTGTGCTGTTTTACGTCAGCGCGCGTTTTCGCCTGCCGCTGGCCGCCCTGCTCTGCGTGCTGGCCGGCGGCGCCTTGGCGCGGCCGTTTTTTTGGCGCAGGCTGACGGCCGCGCGCCAGTTCGCTTTCGCCGCCCTCATCCTTTGTGCCGGGCTTGTGACTTTTTCCGCCTTCGACGACGTGCGTGACGCGCGCCCCTATTTGCAGGACCACCTGCTGATGGCCCGCGCCGCCCAAGAGGTCGGCGATGACGGCGAAACCTGGCGGGAAGCCCAGGCCGCGCTGGCACTTGAAGCCGGCAATCGCACCGCCGCGGAATTTATCGTCACCAGCGGCTTTAACCGTCAGCTCACGGGCTCACTTGTCCCCACCGAAAATGTCCAGTGGCGGGAAAGCATGCAGCGCCTGCTTGATTATCCGGCAGCGTCGAACTCCAACCCCGCCCGTCTCATCGCCGCCGTCATGCTCCATGATACGGCAGCGTTGCGCGCGGCCACTCAGCAGGAAACCGCCGCGGCTTATGATGCCCTCGGCGGCTTGGCACTGATCGATGCCGCCACCACCGACGAACTCCTGCGCCTGCGCGCGGCGCCGCTCAGCTCTGGGACCACGCTTTTTCTCATGGCCCGGCAGCAGCTCAATCCGGCGGAGTTTTCCAGTTGGGCCGAGCAGGAGCATGCGCCCGCCTGGGCCCTCGCCCTCGCCACCGCGCGCATCCACCTGCTGGGTGCCCGATAGCTGGCCAGCGGACTTCCCTCGCCCGCAGGAATAATCTTCCGTTGGCTCACGCACAATTTAGGGTGAGGGCGCGTCGCATGAAGCTCTCCATCGTCATCCCCTGCTACAACGAAGCCAAGACCATCCGCACCATCGTCGACCGCGTGCGGGCCGCGCCGGTAAAGGACAAGGAAATCATCATCGTGGATGACTGTTCGCGGGATGGCACCCGGGACCTGTTGCGCACGCAGATTGCGCCGCTCGTGGACAAGGTGCTCTATCACGAGATCAACCAAGGCAAGGGCGCCGCGCTCCGCACCGGTTTCGCCGCCGCCACCGGGGATGCGGTCATCGTGCAGGACGCCGATCTGGAATATGACCCGAGCGAATATCCCAAGCTGCTGAAACCCATCGAAGACGGCCGCGCGGCCGTGGTCTTCGGTTCACGTTTCATGGGCGGCGACGCGCATCGCGTGGTCTATTTCTGGCACATGGTCGGCAACAAGCTCCTGACTCTGCTCTCGAACATGTGCACGAACCTCAACCTCACCGACATGGAGACCTGCTACAAAATGTTCCGCCGCGGCGTGCTGGAGAAAATCACCATCGAGGAAAACCGCTTCGGCTTCGAACCCGAGATCACCGCCAAGGTCGCCCGCCTGCGCGTGCCCATCTACGAGGTGGGCATCAGTTACTCCGGCCGCACCTACGAGGAAGGTAAAAAAATCGGCTGGCGCGACGGCTTCCGCGCGCTCTGGGCCATTTTAAAATACAACCTGTTTCGCTAACTCCCCGGCGGATGTTCACCCTGTTGCTTGAACTCCTCCGCTGCGGATTGGTATTCGCCTTGCTCTCGACCGGTTTGGCTTGGCCGTTGGTGGCACGCTTGCCGCTGGCTCCGTTGGAGAAAATCGTCGCCAGCACGGCACTGTCGCTGATTGCCCTGTGGTTGTTTGGCTGGGCCCTGTATGTCTGGGACTTGCCTTGGATCGCGCTCTGGCTGCTGACCGTGCTGGCCGCCGGCGGCTTGTTTTTCCAAAGGCAGGCGCTGCAGGAAACCTTGCGCGATGGATTCGCCCGCGAATGCCTCTACGGCCAGTTGCTCGTCAGCGGCTGGTGCCTCGGCCTGTTGCATCTGGTGCAGCATTATTCCGGCGGCGGCTGGTCGGGCGATTGGTATGAACATTGGGACCGCATGCTATTCATCCTGCAGCACGAGCCCCTAGATCATCTTTTCCTGAGCACCTACTCCTTCACCGCCCGGCCCCCGCTGGGCAATCTGCTCACCGGCATCGGGGTGCAACTGACCCGGCCCGACTTTGCCCATTATCAGATTTTCAGCACGCTCTTCGCCAGTCTGGTCTTTTTGCCGGCCGCCATGCTGACGCAGCGCTGGGGTGGCGGGCGGGTGGGCATCGCGCTGTTGTCCGTGCTTTTCATGCTGAACCCGCTCTTTGTGCAAAATGCCGTATTCCCGTGGACGAAGCTTCCCGCGGCCTTTTTCATCCTCGCGGCCTTGGGATTTTTTCTGCGTTTCCAGGACGGCGCCGCGCCGCGCACTTACGCCGTGCTTTTTTCACTCTCCCTCGCGGCGGGCTTGATCACCCATTATTCCGCCGCCCCTTATGCCGTGGTGCTGGCCATGGCTTGGTGCCTCAAAGGGCGGCAGGCCTGGCGGACCCGGAGTTTCCAACAAGCAACCGGGCTGGCCGTTGCCGCCGGTTTCGTTCTGCTGGCGACTTGGTTTGGTTGGGCGCTGATCCATTATGGATTTGCGGGCACGGTTTCATCCAACACCAGCGTGACCGAGGTGGACCGGAATGCCGGCGGCCAACTCGGGCGCATCCTGCTGAATCTGCGCGATACACTGGTGCCGCATTTTCTGCGCTCGCCCGATGCCGCACTGATCGCCCAAAGCAGTCCTTGGGGTTATTGGCGCGATTGGTTTTTCCAGAGTTACCAACTCAACTTGCTCCTGAGCCTGGGTTGCTGCGGCTGGGCGGTCGTGGCGAGGGAAGGCGTGCGCCTTTGGCCGCTAACTGAACGTCGCACGCGCTGGTTCTGGACCGGTTTTGTGCTCGCGGTGGTTGTTTTGGGCGTAGGGGCCCATGGCGCGCGTGATGTCTGGGGGCTCACCCATATCTGCCTGCAGGCCCTCGTGCTGGCTGGCCTGGCCTTCTTGGCGGCGCGTTGGTCCACGCTGGGCCGGGTGTGGCAACGCGTGTTGATCGCGGGGGCTACGTGCGATCTCATGCTGGGCATTGTGCTGCACTTCGCGGTGCAGAACCATGCCCTCGACCGCTGGCTCACTCCGGGACGCAGCGCACTCGATGTCATCACCAGTTACAA
>JAGNQV010000029.1 GCA_017988885.1 Opitutaceae bacterium
TCGATCATCATCATGATCACACGACGTCAACTGGCATCCCGAACAAGAAACTCCTCATGTGGACGTTTCTGGCGTCGGACTGCATGTTCTTCGGCGCGCTGATCTCGACGCACCTCGTCTACCGCCTTCACCCGCCGCCAGGCGCCCCCTCCCCGAAGGATATCTTCTCGATCGAGCTCACCTCCTTCTCGACGTTCATCCTCCTGATGTCGTCGCTGATGATGGCGCTCGCCGTGAACGCCATCCAGAAGGGCAACATCAAGAGCTGCCGCTGGTCACTCCTCACCACGATTTTCTTCGGCGCGATCTTCCTCGGCTGCCAAGTCTACGAGTTTGAGCACTTCGTGCATGCAAAGCACCTCACCATCACCAACAGCCTGCTCGGTTCGACGTTCTACACGCTCACCGGCACTCACGGCACCCACGTCGCCATCGGCGTGCTCTGGCTGATCATGATGTATGTGCGTTCCTTCCAGCCGAAAAATACCGCCACCGACCGCGGCTGGTTCTTCCGCAACCTCATCCATGTTATCGCGGTCACCGGCGTGGTCCTCTGCTCCATGTTCGGCGTCGTCGCCCTCACGCACGTCCTGCAGGCCGGGGGCGGCCTCGGCACTTTCCTCCGCCAGGACTTCGGCCTCGTGCTCGGCCTCGTTGTCAGCACGGCCCTCAGTATGTTCTTCGCCCGCCCGCGGGGGGAAGTCGCCTTTGACCAAGCCAACGCCATCGATGTCGAATCCATGGGCCTCTACTGGCATTTCGTTGATATCGTCTGGATCGTCATCTTCACCGCCGTCTATCTGCTCGAATATCTCTGATTTCCACCATGAGCGCCCATCCCGCCTCTCCCGCCCACGGACACGACCACTCGTCCGACGATAACAAATTCCAGATCTACGTGCAGATCGCGATGCTGCTCGCCGTCCTCACCGGCGTGGAGATCGTGGGCATTTACGTGCCCTTCGCCAAATGGTTCATCGTCGCCGCGTTGATCATCCTCTCGGCGGTGAAGTTCCTGTTCGTCATCTTCTACTTCATGCACCTCAAGTGGGACAAACCGTTCTGCACAATCATGTTTTTCATCGGCTTGGTGCTGGCCGGCGGCACCATGTGGGCGCTTTTGCACATCTTCGCGGTCCATGACAGCATTCCGCTCTCTTCCTTGGGCTAAGAACAGCGGCTGATCTTATCATGAAATTTACGGCGGCCTCCGGGCCGCCTTTTCTTTTCCACCATGATCGACTGGCGCCACTGGCATAACGAACCCTACCTCATCGGCGGGCTCATCTTTCTCGGCTGGCTCTACGCCATTTTGGCCGGCCCGCTGCGGGTGCGGCTGGCGCCGGGGGTCGGTTACCCTCGCGCCCAAGCCATAAAATTTTATTCGGCATTGGTCATTTTCTACCTCGCGGTGGGTTCCCCGCTTGATCAGATCGGCGAACGTTTTCTCTTCAGCGCACACATGCTGCAGCACCAGTTGCTCGTATATCCGGCGGCAATTTTCTTCCTGCTCGGGCTGCCCGCATGGATGATTGATCCGGTGCTGGGCCGGCGCGGCTTGCGCCCTTTAGTGCGTTTTATCGTTCATCCGGTGGTGGCCGGTCTCATCTACGTCCTCGTGCTCAGCATCTGGCACTTCCCTTCCCTCTATGACTGGGCGCTCCGCGACAAGGTCGTGCACGTCATCGAGCACGTGATGTTTTTTGGCGCCGGCCTGATCTATTGGTGGCCGCAGTTAAGTCCCTCCAAAGTCGCTCCGCCCATCAGCTTCGGTTCGCAGATGCTTTATCAGTTCGGCGTCATCATTGGGCTGACCCCGCTCTTCGCTTACGTGACCTTCATGACGGACATCCTCTATCCGACCTACGAATACGCCCCCCGGTTGTTTGCCGACTTTTCAGCGGCCAACGATCAGCTGCTTTCCGGTGTCATGATGAAGATGATGAGCATCATGGTCGGCGTCGCGGCCATTGGCACCAGTTTTTACCGCTGGTATCAGGCCGTTGAGCAAGGTTCCGCTACGAAACCCCGGCCCTAAAAAAGGCGGCCGGAAAAATCCGGCCGCCTCTGAAACTGCACGGGCACCTGCCCGGTTAGGCTTTCGCCAGCAGATCGTCGATGGAGTCGCTCTCTGGGCTCACATCGGCAAACAGCCACGTGGACAGATAGCGTTCGCTGCTGGAAGGGATGATCACGACAATCTGTTTGCCCTTGTTTTCCGGGCGTTTGGCGAGCTGGATCGCTGCCCAAACCGCGGCACCGGATGAAATACCGATGGCGATGCCGTCAATCTGATTGACCTGCTTAGATACGGGGGCGGAGTCCGCTTCCTTCACCCGGATTACTTCGTCGTAGGCCTTGGTATTGAGCACGACCGGCACAAAACCAGCACCGAGGCCCTGCAACTTGTGCGGGCCGGGTTGACCACCCGAAAGGATGGGCGAGCCATCGGGCTCCACCGCAATAATTTTGAGCGATGCCTTGCGCGGCTTGAGCACCTCGCTGATGCCGGTGATGGTGCCACCGGTGCCGACGCCCGACACGATGATGTCCACCTTGCCGTCGGTATCGCGCCAGATTTCCTCCGCCGTGGTCTTGCGATGAATGGCGGGATTCGCCGGATTGGCGAATTGTTGCATGATGACGCTGTTGGGAATCTTCGCCGCCAGCTCCTCCGCCTTGGCGATGGCACCCTTCATGCCTTTGGGCCCCTCGGTCAGCACAAGCCGCGCGCCCAGAATCTTGAGCAACTTCTTGCGCTCGGTGCTCATTGTCTCGGGCATGGTGAGGATGAGCTTCAGGCCCTTGGCCGCGGCCACGAAGGCCAGCGCGATGCCGGTGTTGCCGCTGGTTGCCTCGATGAGGACGCTGTCCTGGTTGATTTTCCCGGACTTCAAGCCCTCGTCGATCATCGCGAAACCGATGCGATCCTTGACGCTCGACAGCGGATTAAAGAATTCGAGCTTGAGCAAAATATCTGCCTGGGCGCCGTGGGCCGCTGCCGTCCGGTTGAGTCGCACGAGCGGCGTGTTGCCGATGGTCTCGGTGATGTCGTTGTATATTTTAGCCATAATATTCGAGGAGTTTGGGGTTTAGAGGGGCACACTATTGGCGAATGCACGCCGGTGGCAAACCCCAGAAATGTCTTATCGGGTGTTCCGGCCTATAGCCCACTCTTCCCGCTTAGGACATAGGAATAGAGGCGGCGCTTCCTTTTTGCTGGGAGTTGCATCGTAAAATACGTTACCTGACCCGATGACTTGGGATATCGCCCTAGTTTTTATTTTATTGCTCAGCACCTTGGCCTGTTTCGTTTGGGAGAAATACCCGCCCGATGTCACGGCACTGGGGTTGTTTGTCGTGCTCATCGCGACCGGCCTCCTCAACAAGGCTAGTGCGTTTTCCGTATTTTCCAATCCCGCCCCGCTGACGGTCGGAGCGATGTTTGTGCTCAGCGCGGCTTTGGTCAAATGTGGCGCCGTTGACCGGATTTCCGTCTTGATCGAAGGCTCGGCCCGCTGGCCCTATGCGGCCGTGATGCTGGTGCTGGTCAGCATCGTCGCCACCATCTCCGCCTTCATCAACAACACCCCCGTGGTCGTCGTTTTCCTGCCAGTAGTGCTGAAACTTGCACGCAAGATGCAACTCGCGCCTTCCAAGCTGCTCATCCCCCTTTCGTATGCCGCCGTATTGGGCGGCACCTGCACCCTGGTCGGCACCAGCACCAATCTTGTGGTCAACGGCATTATCACGGCCAAAGGTTACGCGCCGTTCTCGATGTTCGAACTCGGCTGGCTCGGTGTGCCGACCACGATCATCGGCGCCATTTACCTCGCCCTGATGGGCAACCGTCTCCTGCCCGTGCGCGAAATGCTCACCTCCATCCTGACCGATGAAGAACGACGCGAATACATCACGGAGGCGTTCGTGCAGCCAAACTCACCGACGCTGGGCAAAACCCTGATTGAGGCCGGACTCACCCGCACCCGCGGCATCCGGGTATTGGAAATCGTGCGGGACAGCATTGCCCTCTACATCGAGCCCGAAACCGTGCGCCTCAAGGCCGGCGATCGCATCATCATGGCCTGCCGGCTCAAGGGCATCGCCCACACCCGCCAACTCGCCGGCATCGACTTGGTGGCGGAGCTCAATCTCGGCTTGGAGCAGATCGCCGCGCACGAAGGCTCCCTGGTCGAGTCGGTCGTGACGCCCCACTCCGGCCTTGTTGGGCACACGGTGCGCGAGGTGAATTTCCGCCAACGCTACCGCATGGTCGTGCTGGCCCTGCATCGGAAAGGAAAAAACGTCCGCGAACAAATTGAGACTCTGCCCATCGAGGCTGGCGACGTGCTGCTCATGATGGGCACCGACAAAGCCATTGATGCGTTGGCCGGCAGCGACGATCTGATGTTCTTTGACCGTGCCCGCGTCCCGGCCAAACCCCAACGCCGCAAGACTGTCATCGTCGTCGGGGTGATCACCGCCGTCATCGTCGCCGCCGCACTCGAATGGGTTCCCATTGAAGTGGGTGCTCTCGCCGGCTGCGTCATTATCTGCCTGACGCGCTGTCTGAAAACGGGTGATGCCTATGGCGCCATCGAGTGGAACATCCTTTTCCTGATTTACGGCATGCTGGCGATGGGGCTCGCCATGGAGCAAACCGGCGCGGCGGCCTGGATGGCGAGCCACATCGTGAATGGCGTGCAGTTTTTTGCTCCCACCGCGCACAAGGGCCTCATCATGCTGGCGTGCATCTATCTCATCACCGCATTTCTCACTGAAATTCTTTCCAACAACGCCATCGCTGCCCTCATGGCGCCCATCGCGATCGGCGTGGCCATCAAACTCGGCCTGGACCCGCGGCCTTTTATTGTCGCCGTGACGTTCGCCGCCTCAGCCGCTTTTGCCACACCGATTGGCTATCAGACCAACACCTATGTCTATGGTGTTGGCGGCTATCGGTTCACTGATTTTCTCCGTATCGGCCTGCCGCTCAATGCCCTTTGTTTTACGGCTGCGATGCTGATTATCCCGCACGTGTGGCCGTTTTAAGGCGCAGACTGGCGCTATAATTTCAACCGCAGTCCGTCATAGGCCAACCTTACCCCGGTTGGCAGCAAGGCCTCGGTTTCCGCATGGTCGCTGAGATGCGTCAGATGGGTGAGCCAAGTCTGTCGCGCACCGATCTGCGCTGCGACCTCCAGCGCTTCAGGTATGCTCATATGCGTCGCATGCGGCAGCGGCCTCAGCCCGTCCAGCACCACGGCATCCGCGCCACGTGCCAATGCGACGGCTTCCTGGGGGAGCCGCTTGTTGTCGGTGTAGTAAACAAATCTCTTCCCGCTGCTTTTTTCCGTAAATATGAGTCCGAGCGTATTCAATCCCCCATGCGGCAACAAAGTGGATTGGATCGTGCCCTGCGGCAGTTCCAGCACCGGCGGCATCACGACAAGCTTAAAAGCCGCGTAACCTTTGGCAATTGGCCGTTCGGCGATGGCATAAGGAAAAATCGCCAGCACCCGGCCCATGCCCTCGTCCGTCGAATACACCGTCAGGGCCTCCCCGCCCTTAATGTCGCAAAACCGCCTCAAGTCATCCATCCCGGTGATGTGATCGGCATGGCCATGGGTGAGTATGAATACATCGAGCTGGTCGATTGCCTGTTGCAAACACTGCAAGCGGAATTCCGGGGCCGCATCCACTTGCACGTGCAGTCCATCCATGACCACGTGAACTGACGCCCGGGTCCGCCGGTTGCGCGGATCCACCGATTTACAAACGGCGCAAGCGCAGGCAATCATCGGCACGCCTTGGGATGTGCCTGTGCCGAGAAATACTACTTCCATGGCCACACGAAACACTCCCCCTGCCGCACTGACAAGCCACGAGGTGGACGGCCCCAAGTCTGATTCGGGCCATGCCATGCATCTCGACAATCAGATGGCAGACTCTCCGTATTTTTCAGGGTAGTCATACCACGACACCCGAGGCATTGAGCCGTCTGCAGGTGATTAATTCCCGCGCCAACTTCGCCAACAAACTCTCCGTATCCGGAAAAAGAAAAGGCGCGCTCCGGAGAGCGCGCCTTGAGAGTTTATGATGAGTTGGCTGGGACTCAGTAGTCCATGCCGCCGCCCATGCCACCCATGCCGCCACCACCGCCGCCGCCGGCGGGAGCCTTGTCCTTATCGGGAGCGTCGGTGATGATCGCTTCCGTGGTAAGGAGGAGGCCGGCGATCGAAGCCGCGTTCTGGAGCGCGATGCGGGTGACCTTTGTCGGGTCAACCACACCGGCCTTCACGAGGTCAACGTATTCGCCTGTCGCGACGTTGTAGCCGATGTTGCCCTTGCTGTTCAGCACTTGCTGCACGACGACCGCGCCTTCGATACCGGCGTTGGACACGAGCTGCTTGAGCGGCGACTCAATGGCGCGGCGCACGATCTGGGCGCCGAGCTTCTCGTCGCCCTCGAGGGCGGCGATGGCGGCGTCCACGGCCTTGCCCGTGCGGAGCAGAGCTACACCGCCACCGGAGACGATCCCCTCTTCCACGGCCGCTCGGGTCGCATGGAGGGCGTCTTCGACGCGCTGTTTCTTTTCCTTCATCTCGGACTCGGTGGTGGCACCGACGTTGATGACGGCGACGCCGCCGGCCAGCTTGGCGAGACGCTCCTGGAGCTTCTCACGGTCATAGTCGGAGGTGGTCTCGTCGATCTGGCGGCGGATCTGCTTCACGCGGCCTTGGATGTCGGACGACTTGCCGCCACCTTCGACGATGGTGGTGTTCTCCTTGTCCACGGTGATGCGCTTGGCCTTGCCGAGATCGGCGGTGGTGAGGTTCTCCAGCTTGAGGCCGAGATCTTCAGTGATGCATTTGCCACCGGTGAGAACGGCAATATCCTCGAGCATGGCCTTGCGGCGGTCGCCAAAGCCGGGGGCCTTGACGGCGCACACATTGAGCGTGCCGCGGATCTTGTTCACGACGAGCGCGGCGAGGGCTTCGCCCTCGACTTCTTCGGCGATGACCAGGAGGGGCTTGCCGCTCTTGGCGACGGTCTGGAGGAGCGGGAGGAACTCCTGCAGGTTGGAAATCTTCTTCTCGTGAATGAGCACGTAGGCGTCCTCGAGGATCGCTTCCTGCGCTTCCATATTGGTCGCGAAGTAAGGCGAGAGGTAGCCCTTGTCGAACTGCATGCCCTCGACGACGTCGAGCGTGGTCTCGATGGACTTGGCTTCTTCGACGGTGATGGTGCCGTCTTTGCCGACCTTGTCCATGGCGTCAGCGATGATCTCGCCGATGCCGGCGTCCCAGTTGGCGGAGACGGTGGCGACCTGACGGATCTCTTCGCGGTCGTTGACCTTCTTGGAGATCTTGGCGAGCTCGGCGACGGCGGCCTCAACGGCCTTGTCAATACCGCGCTTGAGGTAGATCGGATTGGCGCCGGCGGTGACGTGCTTGAGGCCTTCCTTGTAAACGGCCTCGGCGAGCACGGTGGCGGTGGTGGTGCCATCGCCCGCGGCGTCGTTGGTCTTGGAAGCGACTTCCTTCACGAGCTGGGCACCGATGTTTTCATAGGGATCGGCGAGCTCGATTTCCTTGGCCACGGTCACGCCGTCCTTGGTGACGGTCGGGGAACCGAATTTCTTGTCGATCACGACATTGCGACCCTTGGGGCCGAGGGTGATTTTGACGGCCTTGGAGAGCAGTTCCACGCCGCGGAGAATTTTATGACGAGCGGCTTCGTCGAACAGGAGTTGTTTAGCAGCCATGTGATTTAAATGATTATTTTAAGGGTTTGATTTGAAACGAATGACTCAGCCGATGACACCGAGGATGTCATCCTCGCGCACGAGCGTGTATTTCTTGTCGTCGAGTTTGACCTCGGTGCCGCCGTATTTGCTGATGAGGACCTTGTCGCCGACCTTCACTTCGAAAGCCGTGACCTTGCCGTTCTCATCCTTCTTGCCGGTGCCAAGGGCGATGACCTTGGCCTCCTGCGGCTTTTCTTTGGCGCTGTCCGGGATGATGATTCCGCCGCGGACCTGCTCTTTTTCTTCGATGTGCTCGACGAGAACACGATCACCGATGGGTTTGATTTTAACGTTAGCCATATGTATTGGATGTTTGGGTTGAGAGGTAGATTGCTGTCTATGTTTTTTAACCAAGCCAGCCCGCGGCTTTGAGACGCCGCGGGCTGGTCAAAGGTCGAAAGTTATTTTTTCTTGTCTTCGTCCACGACCTCGAAGTCGGCATCGACAACGTCGGCTTTCTTTTCGGTCTTTTTGGCGGGACCTGCATCGGCCGGAGCGCCTTCGGGAGCCGCGCCCGCGGCTTGCGCCGCAGCCTGAGCTTCCGCGTAGAACTCCGCGCCAATCTTCGAAAGATTTTCCAGCGCCGCCTTCATGCGTTCGCCGTCATTGCTTTCGAGCTCCTTCTTCGCATCGACAATCGCCGCTTCCGCCTTGGCTTTCTTTTCGGCCGGCAGCTTGTCGCCTGCATCCTTCACGGTTTTTTCGAGCTGGTAGATCGTGGAGTCGAGCTGGTTCTTGGTCTCGACGGATTCCTTCCGCTTCTTGTCCTCTTCGGCGTGCAGTTCCGCATCTTTGGTCATTTTCTCGACCTCGTCCTTCGAGAGGCCGGACGAGCCCTGGATGGTGATTTTCTGCTCCTTGCCGGTGCCGAGATCCTTGGCGGAAACGTGGAGGATGCCGTTAGCATCGATGTCGAAAGTGACTTCGATCTGCGGCGTGCCGCGCGCCGCCGGCGGGATGCCGTCGAGCTTGAAAGTGCCGAGATTTTTGTTGTCGCGGGCCATCGAGCGCTCGCCCTGCAGCACGACGATTTCCACTCCCGGCTGGTTGTCGCTGTAGGTCGAGAACACCTGCGTCTTCTTTGAAGGAATCGTGGTGTTGCGCGAAATCATCGGCGTCGAAACATCACCGGCCGTCATGATGCCGAGCGTCAGCGGAGTGACATCGAGCAGCAACACGTCGCGAACTTCGCCCTTGAGCACGCCACCCTGCACCGCCGCGCCGATGGCCACGACTTCATCAGGATTCACGCCTTGGTGCGGCGGCTTGCCGCCCAACTGCTTGGCCATTTCGACCACTTTCGGCATGCGGGTCATGCCACCCACGAGCACCAGCTCGTCAATCTGCGTGGAGGTCAGCTCAGCGTCCTTGAGACAGTTCTTGAACGGAGCCAGGCAGCGCTCGAAGAGCGCATCACAAATCTGCTCCATCTTCGCGCGGCTGAGCTGCACGTTGAGGTGCTTCGGGCCTGAGGCATCGGCCGTGATGAACGGCAGATTGATGTCCACCGTCTGCGCGGAGGAGAGGGCGATCTTGGCCTTCTCGGCCTCTTCCTTCAGACGCTGCAGCGCCATCGGATCCTTGCGCAGGTCGATGCCGTTTTCCTGCTTGAAGGTGTCCACGAGCCAGCCGATGAGCGCCTCGTCCCAATTGTCGCCACCGAGGTGGGTGTCGCCATTGGTCGCCTTGACCTCAAAAACACCGTCGCCGATCTCAAGCACGGACACATCCAGTGTGCCGCCGCCCAAATCGAACACCGCGATCTTCTCGTCTTTCTTCTTGTCGAGGCCATAGGCGAGCGACGCAGCCGTCGGCTCGTTGATGATGCGGAGCACATCAAGGCCGGCGATCTTGCCCGCATCCTTGGTCGCCTGACGTTGCGAATCGTTGAAATAAGCGGGCACCGTGATGACCGCCTGAGTGATTTTCTCACCGAGATAGGCCTCGGCATCGGCTTTCAGTTTACCGAGCACAAATGCGGAGATCTGCTGGGGCGCGAACTGCTCGGTCTTGTCACCAACTTGCACCTCAATGTAAGCGTCGCCATTTTTGCCTTCGACGGTCTTGAAGGGCATGTTCGACGCCTCCGCCTTCACTTCCGTGAACTTGCGGCCGATGAAACGCTTGGCCGAAAACACCGTGTTGCGGGGATTGGTGACGGCCTGGCGTTTGGCCGCCTGACCGACGAGCCGCTCACCGGACTTGGTGAACGCAACGACAGACGGAGTCGTGCGGGCACCTTCAGCATTGGGGATGACCACAGGCTCTCCGCCTTCCATAACGGCCATACAAGAATTGGTGGTGCCTAGATCGATGCCTAAAATTTTACTCATAGATGCCAATCATTAAGCAACGCGCATGCCCTGCGCTCTGAAAAAATGCTAAACATTGAAAGCCAATATCTTAAAATATTGGATGCCAATTTCTATCAGACCTTAAACAGGAATTTAAGCCAACTTGTCCCACTTTTTGGCACATCTTACTCATAACGTGACAAAAAACTGTCGCATTTCACTGGCATGGTTGAATTTCACTCACGGCCACTTAAGGTCCATCAATGGAAATGGAGATTGTTCTGCCCGATGAGGTTCCCGTGATGACTCTGCCCAACTTGGCGTTCTTCCCTCAGGCATTGTTACCGCTCCATATCTTTGAGCCGCGCTACCGCCAAATGCTACGCGACGTGCTGGCCACCAATCGACTTTTTGCCGTGGCCGGAATCGATGCCAAGCGACTGGCCGATCCTGACACTTTCGAACCACCGCATCGCGTGGCGACTGTCGGTATCGTTCGCGCGTGCCAAGCGAGCAACGATGGCACCTCCAACTTACTGCTCCAAGGCCTCTGTCGCGTGGAGTTTCTTGAAATTCTCACCGACGAACCCTTCCGCCGGGTGCGCATTCGCGCCCTTGCCAGCGAACTGGGAGGCGAACCGCAGGACATACAACGGCTACGCACCGAGCTGGGACGTTTGCTCTCCCTCAAACGTAAATTCGGCGCCGTCATGCCCGAAGAAATGGCGGATTTCCTGCGTTCCGTGAAAGACCCGGAGACCTTTGTGGATTTGGCGGCATTCAGCCTGTGCGAGGATCATAACCTCAAGCAAAAGCTCCTTGAGACCCTCGATGTCGGTCAGCGCCTAAAACTCTTCAGCACGCAGTTGCGCGCTGAAATCGCTGCGCTGCGCCTCCGCCTCACCTTGCAAGGCAAACTTTCCGACGACCGCATCACCGATAACTAAAAACCCGCCGAACCAAGTTTGGCGGGTTTAAAAGTGGAGCCGAGCATCGGAATCGAACCGACGACCCACGCTTTACGAAAGCGTTGCTCTACCAACTGAGCTAGCTCGGCCTGTGTGGGAATAGCGGAAGAAACTCGCCGCCAAGGCAAGCGCAAGCCTTCATTTCCCCGCCCGTGCCACCACTTGCCACAGAACTTTTCGATTACGAGCTGCCACCCCACCTCGTGGCCCAGACGCCCGCCCCGCAGCGCGACGCTTCCCGCCTGTTGGTGGTAGATCGCGCCACCCATCGTATCGCGCACCACACGTTCGCCGAACTGCCGCAATTTTTACGCGGCGGCGACATCTTGTTTCGCAACAACGCTTCTGTTCTGCCCGCCCGTCTGCTCGCAAAACGCCCGACCGGCGGCCAGGTCGAGTGCTTTCTACTGCGGCCGGCCGATGGGCAGGAAATTTGGCGCTGTCTCATCAAGCCGGGCAAAAAACTGCCCCCGGGAGCGACCTTTGCCCACGAAAGTGGAGCCTTTTCAGGCGAGATTGTGGCCAAAGAGCCTGATGGCTCGGCTTTGGTCCGACTGCGCACTCCCGGTAACGAATCCATCATCGCGGTGGCCAATCGCCTCGGCGAGGTGCCCCTGCCGCCGTATATTACACGCGATGACCGCTCCCAACACAGGCAGGACTTGGAACGCTATCAAACCGTCTATGCGGACCGCACCCGCCAAGTCGCCGTGGCCGCGCCGACCGCCGGGCTGCATTTCACGCCCGATTTGTTTACCACGCTCTCCGACCAAGGAGTAAAGACCGCCGACATCACCCTGCATGTCGGCCTCGGCACCTTTAAGCCGATCACGACTGATACGATCGAAGCCCATGCGATTCACCGTGAGCTTTACGAAATGTCCGTTTCGACTCAGCAGGCTCTATTTCCTCCTTTAACAGGCCGGCGGGTGGCCGTGGGCACCACGACCGTCCGCAGTGTGGAAGATTTTCTCGCGCTGCACCACGCGCCATTGAGTCATCCCCACCTAGCCGAAGCCGGCCTCTTCATTTATCCACCGCGTTCGTTCCGGGGCGTGGACGCCCTCATCACCAATTTTCACCAACCGCGCTCCACCCTGCTCTGCCTCGTGGCCGCATTTCTCTCTCCGGGCGCAGCCGATGGCATCGAGTGGCTCAAGGCCATCTATGCCGAGGCCATCGCACAGGAATACCGTTTTTTTAGCTACGGCGACGCCATGTTGATCCTTTGATTTGCAGAAAGCCAAACCCTCCTCACCTTACGGTGCTCATCTGTAAATGAAAAAACTCCTCCGCTCCCTCACCGTCTGTCTTATCGCCTTCGGCTCATCCGCTTTCGCACGCGCCGAAGTTGAAACTTACGTCATCGATCCCGCCCATTCTTCGGTGGGCTTCAGCATCCGCCACATCTTTTCCAAAGTGCCCGGCAGTTTCACCAAGTTCACGGGCACCATCGGAGTGAATCAGGACAAGATGGAAGAAAACACCGTCGAAGCGGTGATCGACGTGGGCTCCGTCAACACCGCGAGCGAGAAACGCGACGGCCACCTGAAGACCCCCGATTTTTTTGACGTGGCCACTTATGCCACCATCACATTCAAGAGCACGGCGTGGAAGAAAACCGGCGATGACACCTACGACGTGACCGGCGATCTCACCATCAAGGACGTAACCAAGCCCGTCGTGCTCAAGGTCACCGCACTGGGCTTCGGCCCGGGCATGCGCCCCGGCTCTAAAATTTCCGGTTGGGAAGGCACCACCACACTCAAGAAATCCGAGTTTCACCTGGAAGGTCCGGCCGCGCTCGGCAAGGTGCTCGGTGACGAGGTTGTAGTGCACATCAACGTCGAGGCTGGCTTAAAATCCTGACCTCTGGCGCATGGCGCCTTCAGGACGGCCTCAGCAAGGCCGTCCTTTCTTTTTTGCCTTAGTCCACTAACCTGCCGCCGTGACTCCCGAGGAAACCCAAACACTCATCGATGATGCGACCTTCGATTATTCGATGGGCGACACCACCGCTGCACTCGCCAAACTTGGGCGAGCCACCGCCGCCGCTCCACAGTCTTTCGAGGCGTGGCACGCCTTGGCCGAGATCAATTTCAGCCTGCGGCAATTGGACCCAGCGCTGCAGGCCGCCGAGAAGGCCCACGCCCTCCGACCGGACGATCTGTTTATCAACACCACCCTTTCGCGTATCTGGATGGAGCGCGGCGACAAGACCACGGCGGAAAAATATGGCGCACAGGCGAAAATTTTAAGTTGGAAAGACCAACTCAAAAACCCCGAGGAGCAAGCCGGTGGCATTAACTGATTCGTCCGCCCGTTGACAGGCTTCGATCCGCTTCCGTAACCTTAAGGTATGGATAAACCCACCTACGCGTTGGAATTCGAGAAACCGCTCCGCGAACTCTCGAAACAACTCGAAGCCCTCGAGCAACAGTCCCTCGAAACAGGCGTGGATCTTTCCCGCGAAATTGACGCCATTGAAAAGAAAATCGAGGCGACTCAACGGGAAATCTACTCCGGTCTGACCCCGTGGCAACGGGTGCAAATCGCCCGCCACCCCAAGCGCCCCTACGCCTTGGATTATATCGGGCAGATCTGCGAAGGTTTCCAAGAATTCCATGGCGATCGCCAATTTAATGATGATCGCGCCTTGATTGGCGGCACCGCTTTCTTCAACGGCGACGCGGTCATGATCATCGCCCAGCAAAAAGGTCGTGATACCAAGGAAAAAATCGCGCGCAACTTCGGCATGCCCCAGCCCGAAGGCTACCGCAAGGCCCTACGCCTGATAAAGATGGCCGAGAAATTCGGCCTGCCGGTCTTGAGCTTCATTGATACGCCCGGTGCCTATCCCGGCATCGGCTCAGAGGAGCGCCATGTTTCCGAGGCCATCGCGGTCAACCTGCGAGAAATGGCCATGCTTAGGACACCTTCCATTGCGGTCGTGGTGGGGGAAGGCGGCTCAGGCGGCGCCTTGGGTATTGGCGTCACCGATCGCGTGCTGATTTTTGAAAACAGCTATTATTCGGTGATTTCTCCCGAAGGTTGCGCGGCGATTCTTTGGAAAGACGGCACCGCCGCGCCGAAAGCCGCCGCCGCCTTGAAACTCAACGCCGCCACCCTGAAAGATTTGGGCGTGGTGGACGAAGTCATCGCGGAACCCATGGGCGGGGCCCATTACGATCCAGCCCAGGCCGCCACGGCCCTGAAACACGCTATTCAAAAACACCTCAGCGAGCTGCGCGGACTGGACACGGACCGCCTGCTCGACACCCGTTACGCCCGCTATCGCAAACTGGGTGTTTTCGAGGAAGTCGGCGCGCAGGCCTGAGCGCACCGGGCGGTCAACCCCGCACTGTCAGCAGCTCGATTTTTTCAGCCCGGGCCATGGAGGGACTGAGCTCGATCAGCGCCGCCGACAACCGCACATCGCCGGTCGCGACTTCGAAACGGCGCGGCATACCGTCGAGAAATTTACTTATGACCGGCGCCACCTCGCGCCCGAGCACCGATGCGTAGGGGCCGGTCATGCCAACATCGCACATGAACGCCGTGCCTTTGGGTAGCACCCTGGCATCCGCCGTCGGCACATGAGTGTGCGTGCCCAGCACGGCACTGACCCGACCGTCGAGATACCAGCCCATGGCTTGTTTCTCTGAAGTCGCCTCCGCATGGATCTCCACGACGATCGCATCCGCCTGCGCCCGCAGTTTTTCAATCATGCGATCTGCGCAAAGGAAGGGACACTCCGCCTTCATACCCAAGTATTGCCGGCCCAGCACCGTGAAGACCGCGACCCGAAATCCGCGCGCCTCGATGATGAGATGGTCCCACCCGGGGCAGGCGGCCGGCAGATTCGCCGGGCGGCAAACCCGCTCCATCTGCCCGATCTCATTCTCCCAGCCACGCTGATCCCAGACATGATCACCGAGCGTGATGGCATCGACGCCGCCCTCGAGCAGCGACTTGGCAATGCTCCCGGTGATGCCAGCCCCGGCGGCCGCGTTCTCCCCGTTGGCGACGACAAAATCCAACCGGTGCTCGGCCCGCAGCCGCGGCACGCGATCCAGCACGATGTCCCGCCCGGGCCGACCCACGATGTCGCCGATGAATAAAAGTTTTAACATCGATTCAAGCTGCGCACCAAAACTTCCCTAGCCAACGGTAAATGTTATGACAAAAACCCCGTGCCAAGGCTTGCCCCGCCGGGGTGCGGGCGCTTTGCTAATCACCCTTTGTCCACACCATGAAAACCAAGACCTCTCCCGCTGTGTTTCCCAAGGCCGAAATCGGCCCCGAAATGAAGGGTGCCGACGCTGTTGTCGCCAGCCTTATCCGTGAGAACGTGGACGTCATCTTCGCCTACCCCGGTGGCGCCTCCCAAGAGCTGCATCAGGCCCTCGCCCGCACTGACAAAATTCGCGTCATCCTCCCCCGCCACGAACAGGGCGGCTCCTTCGCCGCCGAAGGTTATGCCCGCGCCACCGGACGGGTCGGCGTTTGCATGGCTACCAGCGGTCCCGGCGCCACCAATCTTGTGAGTGCCATCGCCGACGCCTACATGGATTCGACGCCCCTGGTGGCCATCACCGGCCAGGTATTCCAAAAGTTCATCGGTAAGAGCGCGTTTCAAGAGACCGATTTCTACGGCATGACCCTGCCGATCGTGAAGCACTCCTACCTCATCACGGACGTGCATGATCTCCCGCGCATTTTCAAGGAAGCCTTTCACATCGCGCGCAGCGGCCGGCCCGGCCCGGTCGTCATCGACATCCCGAAGGATGTGCAGCAGGCAAAATTCCAACCGGTGTTTCCCGCCACGGTCGAATTTCGCAATCCTTACATCAGTCAGGAACATCGTGCCACGGATGAGCAGTTGCTTCAGGTGCTGGCCCTCATCGCAGGTGCCCATAAACCTGCGCTCTACGTCGGCGGCGGCATCATTTCCGCCGAGGCGCACCAGGAACTGAAAGCCTTTGCCCTGAAGACCAACATTCCTGTCGCCACTACCCTGATGGGGGTGGGCGCGTTCCCCGAGACCCATGCGCTCTCCATGCAGTGGTTTGGCATGCATGGCTCCGCTTATGGCAACTGGGCCGTGGACCAAAGCGACCTGCTGCTGTGCCTCGGCGCGCGCTTCGATGACCGCATCACCGGCGACACCTCGAAATTCGCCACGCACGCCAAGATCGTCCACATCGACATCGACGCCTCCGAACACAACAAGAACAAGCGCGTCCAATACCCGATCTGCTCCGACATCAAATACGCCCTCGGCCGGCTCAATGAGCTCGCCGCCAAATTTATCCCGCCGGATACCACCCCGTGGCACCAGCAGATTGCGCAGTGGAAGCAGGATCATCCTTTCCGCTACGATACGAGCAAGCACATCCAGCCGCAGGAAGCCATCGCCACGCTTTATGAGCTCACCCAAGGCGACGCCATCATCACGACCGGCGTCGGCCAGCATCAGATGTGGGCGGCACAATTCTACCGCTTCAACGAACCCCGCCGTTACATCAGCTCGCTCGGCCTGGGTGCGATGGGCTATGGCTATCCCGCGGCCCTCGGCGCCAAGGTCGCCTGCCCCGACAAGCAGGTCATCGACATCGATGGCGATGGTTCGTTCGTCATGAACATCCAGGAACTCGCCACCGCGCACATCGAAAAAATCGCCGCCAAGGCGATGATTTTGAACAACCAACACCTCGGCATGGTCGTGCAGTGGGAGGACCGCTTCTACGGCAGCGTGCGCGGCAACACCATCCTTGGCGACGAATCCAACGTCGGCAGTCCCGACAATCCTGCCGGGCTCTATCCTGATTTCGTAAAAATCGCCGAGGGCTTCGGCGTCAAGGGCCGGCGCGTCTTGAAGAAGAGCGAACTGAAGGCCGCCATTCAAGAGATGCTGGATCATGATGGCCCCTACGTGTTGGACGTTGTCGTGCCCTACACCGAACACGTGATGCCGATGATTCCTGCCGGAAAGTCCGTGAAGGAAATGCTGCTGAAATAAGTCTCTGCGCCACTCGCAATTTCCGCGCTCAATACCCGCCCTTAAAGTGCGGGTATTTTTTTGGCCAAGACGCACCCCGTCCGCCCGCGCAGGGCAAACTCCTGGGGCTCACTTCTCCTTCATCACGTAAACACCATCCCAGCCTTCTGCCGGGGGATCCACTTTGTAGTGGGCCGTGATATCCAGATAGACCAGCGAAGGATTACTGACCACGCCGGGCGTTTTCCCCGGGACATTGGGCTCCAATTCCTTGCTGAGCGCGAATAGCGCCAGCGCTCCATCCCAGTCCCGCGCATAGTGCTTTTCCAGCCCTTGCTCGAATAACGCGATGCACTCGCGCGTCTGCGGCGTGACATTTTCCTTCAAACCCACGATTTCAAAAATCGGCACCGCTTTGGTGCGGCCTTTCACCACGATGCGACCCAAGGGCCGGAAAACCACGCGGTCGCCACCATGCTGTTCGCAAGCCAGCTTGGTGGCTTGCGCGCACATCGTGTAAGCGCCCCAGCTCTTCGCACCCGATTCCATCCGGGCCGCCAAATTTACGTTATCGCCCATCATCGTGTAGTTGAAGCGGGTGCGACTACCCATGTTACCGATCATGCACATGCCGGTGTTCAGGCCGATGCGGGTCTGCATTTTCCAGACAATCTCAGGCCACTTTCCACCCTCGCCCTGCCACTTGGCTCGCAGCTCCGCGAGCTTGAGGTGGACGCGCTGGGTCGCAACACAGGCACGATAAGCATGGTCGGGCGCGGCGATGGGCGCGCCAAACATCGCCACCACGGCATCGCCGATGTATTTGTCGAGCGTGCCGCCCTCCTCTTGCACGATATCAGTGCAGGCGGTGAGGTATTCGTTCATCAACTCGACCAGCGGACCGGACCCCAGTTTCTCAGAAAAAGTTGAAAAAGATTGGATGTCAGAAAAGTAAGCCGTGATTTCCGAGTCGTGCCCACCCAGTTGCGGATCATCACCCGACTCCACCATGTGGTTGACCAGCTCCGGTGAAACATAGGCCCCAAACATGCCTTTGATCCGGCCCTTTTGCTTTTCCTCGATGATGAGTTGCCAGATGATGGCGACAAAACTGGTCGTCAAGGCCGCTCCAATTGGCGCGGTCATCGGCAAGACAAGGTGCAGATGCTCAAACAGGCTGAAGGCCAGCCACGCATAGGTGGTCAGCAACAGTGCGGCCGTCAGTTTCGTCCGGGCACCTTTGCTGCCACCGGCTGCCGCAAACAGGCTCACCAGCGCGGTCAGACTGAATACAATGACATAATTCCAAAGGCCTGAAAGGCGCTGAAGGTAGAGCCCGGACACGATCGTCTTCACCATGTTGCCATGCACGCCGACCTTGGGCACCGGGGTTTCATCGAATGGGGTCGTGGCCAAATCCTGGAGCAGCGGGTCCACCGGGCCGATCAGCACAATCGCATCCTTGAAATCCGGCTGGGCAAAAAATTGCTCGGCCGCGCGACGCTCGTCCTCCTTGTCCGACTTCAACATTTCCGCATAATTATAGACCGTGGAGAAACTGATCCGGGGGTTGCTCGTCCGCGACATCCAGGGCGAAAACCAGTTAATCTCGATCATCTGACGCTCGAAGAGCGGAATCCGCGTCACCAGCGAACCGTCATCACGCAAAAAATCGATGTGATCTTCCGCGATTTTCACTCCTTCGGGTTTTACGCCAAAATGCAACCGGGCGAGCTCCACCGCCATATGCAGATAGGTTCGGACCGAGGTGGGCGCGTAAGCCGGCACCACCCGCGTGCCGCCATCAATGGAATCAATCAGCCCGACCAAAGCGGGCGACCACCGGCGTTTGGGATCACTTTCGCTGATACGGAAGGTCGGTGTTTCGGGCGGCTCAGGGGACTTGGTCGGATCCAGATATCGCACTTTCGGCAATGTGCGATAAATCAGGTGGCCGTTGATGTCTCGGTCCACTGCCGCGGCGTAGGATGCGGCCACGACGACCGGCGGATTCTTACTCAGATATTTGGCGAGTTCACGGTTTCCGGTGACCTGCTTGTTCCAATCGATGACCTCCGCCACTCCATTTTCAGAAAAAACAATATCCACACCGATCGCCTTGACGCCAGCCCTGTCGATCAAGGCCGGCAACACCCGGGCAAAATACACGCGGCTCCAAGGAAATCCACCAATCTCACTGAGCGCCTGCGAATCGATATCGACATAGATCACTTTGACCGGCGCAGGGACCTCGTCACGATACTGAAACCGCCAATCGATGGTGCGGTTCTCCATGAAATCCAGCAAGCCGTGTCGCCAAGCCACACACCACACCGAGGGAATCAGCAACAGCAACAGCCAGCGGAAATAGGTCGGTGACTTCGCCTTCGTTGGGGGCATCGGACTGAAAAGTTACGCGTCGCGCACGACGAACGGAAGCAGATTTGCGAACCGTCGGGCAGACGGCATAAAAATTCCGGGTCCGTCAGCGGACCCGGAAAATAGAGGCAAAATCCAAGCCGTCACTGCCCGTCGCCGGGCGTCGTGCGTGGAATCGTGACCACGACCGGTGGAGCATTCTCCGTGGTTGTCGTGGTCGTCGTCGGCGGTGACGTTCCTGGAGGCGTCGTCGCAGGCGGCGGGGTAAAGACCGCCGTGGAGACGGCCTGCGCAATCGCCTGCGCAGCTTGGGTCACCTGGGCGATGGTCGCGGCCGAGCTTTCCTTGACCGTAATAGGGTCCGAGCCGGGCGATTGCTTCGCCACGGTCACACCCGTTTGATCATCCACTTGGATATCGAGCTCGATCGTGATCTCCTGATTATCGGGCACGGACAAATTGTTGGGCATCGCAATGGTGCCAGTAGCCAGCACGACATTACCTTCGGCGGTGACCAGCGAGAAGAACGCCTTGCCGGTGCCATCCGGACGGAAAACAATCCGGAACGTGGTGCCGCGAATACCGGCCGCGCCAACCGGCGTCTGGATGCTGAAACTGGAACCGGCATCGTAGTTCAGTTTTTTGACATTTCCGACGAGCTCACCACGACTGAGATTGAGCTTGGTCTGAGAAACGGTGGGTTCCGCCTTGAGCTTGGAAACCGCCACTTCCTCTGCAAATGGGTCCTGCGTGAATTCGTCGATTGAAAGCGAAGTGTCCTGCGCCAGATCCAAGGTGGCGCCATTGGAAAACACCAAGACCACGCTCGAGTTTCGGCCGGTATTGACGACGTAACCTTGGGAAAGCTCGGTGCCGTTCTCCAATGAAATAGCGGTGCCATCTTTGGTCGCGGTCACGGTCCCGACAACCTTCACGGCCTTGATCTGTCCAGGAGCGGACGCCGACTGTGCCCGCGCATCAAAGCAAAGCAGCGCAGCGAAACCAAACAACCAAAACCAAGTCAGATATTTTTTGTGCATGGGGGTCACGGCTTGAGCAATTATTGCCCAGTTGCCAATTGCTGGCGTAAAAGGTGGGCCGCCCGATTACCCGGGTCAAGGCGCAAGCTGATCGCCGCCGCCGCTTTCGCTTGGGCGACTGCCACTGGGTTCAGGCTCAAATGGTAAGCCTGATGATACCACAAAATGGTGCTCGCCGGAGCGAGTTGCATTGCCTCCACCAGACTATCCCCGGCCTCCAGCCAGCGCCCCTGCATATCCAAGGATACCGCGCGCCGAATCCAAAACTCAGGCACGGCTTTCGATTCGGCTAGGGCGCGATCCGCCTGCCTCTCGGCTTCCACGCCCAGCTTCTTTGTCAGTTGTGGCTCAACATGCGCCCAAAGTTCCGTAACATACGCCAAATCCGACCAAGCCTGCGCATTGGCAGGATCCATCGCGACTGCGCTGACCAAACGCGCGCGCGCCGGCTGCAAGGTAGGACGGTAATTTTCAAGATCAACGCCCTCCAATTTGTCCAGCGCTTGGCGCGACGCATAGCGCAAGGCCTCGGCACGGTAATGCGGCAGAACCCACAGAATGAGGCCCACCATAACCGCAAGCACGCCCGCACCCAAAGCCAAACGAGTGCCCCACGTCGTCCGCCCGGCCGTTCGCATCGGCAACGGCCAGGCGGCAGGGATCAGCAAACCCGACATAATCGCGAGGGCCATCGCCAGCGCAGGAATCTTCAGGTGAAAATCGACAAAAAGCTGCAAACCGAAGGCCAACAGTCCCAAAGCCATGGCCTGCCTCAGCCAAGGATCATCCTGCCACTCTTGGGTGCCTGCACGGTGCGCCAGTTGCTTGCGCGCATATCGAACGCCGAGCGTCCCCACCAGCGCGACCGCGCCAAAAAAGAGCCCAAAGCCCACCGCTCCATAGTCGCTCAGCGTATTCAGATAGTCGTTGTGCGCCCATTGCGAATCGAGCTGATAGCTCTCGGGCCGGTGTTTTTCAAAGAGCACATTGTAGCTGCCCGCTCCGCTACCCCAAACAGGATTTTCGCGAAATAGCTGCCAAGCTCCACGCCACATGATGGGGCGCGTCTTTTCGCCGGCATCCTGCACCAAGGCGTCAAAACGCGCGCGCATTTTCGGCGCGGCCAAATAGATTGTCGTGCCCACCGCCACGATGATCAGGCTGACCGCCAGCACCTGCCCCATGCGCCTCCGCCAACTGCGCCGACCAGCCAGCAACGGCCAAACTGCAACCGCCAAGGCCAGCCCGAGCCAAGCCCCTCTGCTCGCGGTGAGAATCAAACCCCAAGCGAAGACCGCCACCAAGTAGCCGGACAACACTCGTTCCATTGCGGTCGCCCTGCGTCGCAGCAACAGGGCCGCCACTGGCGGCAGCAGCAGCAGCAACAGCCCCGCGAGGCTGTTGGGAATACCGAATGGACCGGTGGAGCGTCCGATAAATTGATCCACTTGCTGACGCCCCATCATCAACCAATCCGGTCTAACCAAAAATTGATAGCCCGCCAGCGCGACCGAGACGAAACCCGTCAAAACGAGGGCAAACAACAAAAGGCGCCGCGCCGCCACGCCGCGCAGGTCGTTTAAAACCACCCAAAATATTGCCAGCAGCTGCGCCCACCACAGCCAGTCATGCCACCCCAGCCAACGCACCGGCGTGACCCAAATCACGTTGGCCGCTGCATACGCTAGAAACGGCAGAAAATACCAACCCGCCGGATGCAGGCGCACGCCCCCATCCGGTGCCACCAGCCGCCTCAACAGGTGCACCACAAGCAGGATACCTGTGAGGGCACTGGTGATGACCATGGTTTCCGGCCGGTAACCGCCGAGGCACAAGGTGGTCCATAGCAGATTGGCCGCGAGCCAGCCCGCCTGCATCAATTCCAAACGCCCCGACCAAGACGTATGAGGGGATTTTGCGCACTCAGCCATGATGAACCCGAAAGGCAAAGCGCAATCCCACTGACGGTGCGACACTAAAGCCACAATCCATCCTTCCTCACTCGCCGCAAAAAAAGCGCCGTCCTTGCGGGACGGCGCTTCTGCAAACTTCAATTACTTCTGTGGCACGGAGAGGATCGTCTTCACGATCCGCCCCGCGACCAAATACGGATCGGCGGCAGAATTCGGCCGGCGGTCTTCCAGATAGCCCTTGTAGTCGTTGTTGACGAAACTGTGTGGCATGCGCACCGAAGCCCCACGGTCAGCGAGACCAAAGGTGAACTTGTCGATCGATTGGGTCTCGTGCAGCCCAGTGAGTCGGAGGTGATTCTCCGGCCCATAGACTGCGATATGCTCGTCCAGATTCTTGGCGAATGCCGCCATGAGCTTTTCGAAGTATTTCTTGCCCCCGACTTCACGCATAAACTTGCTCGAAAAGTTCGCGTGCATGCCAGAGCCGTTCCAGTCCAGCGGGGTGTTGAAGGGGCCGAGGATGGGCTTGCAGCGCCACTCGATGTCGATGCCGTAGCTCTCGCACAGCCGGGCGAGCAGATAGCGGGCGACCCACATCTGGTCAGCCGCGGCCGTCGAGCCTTTCCCGAAAATCTGAAATTCCCACTGGCCCTTCGCGACCTCGGCGTTGACGCCCTCAAGATTGATGCCGGCATCCAAGCAGATATCGATGTGCTTCTCGACAATCTCCCGGGCCACCGCACCAACGTTCTTGTAGCCGACACCGGTGTAGTAGGAACCCTGCGGATAAGGATAGCCGCCCACCGGGAAACCGAGGGGGGCGCCGTCCTTGTAGAAGAAATACTCCTGCTCGAAACCGAACCAGGTGTCCGGATCGGAAGGAATCGTGGCGCGGGAGTTGGAAGGATGCGGGGTCTTGCCGTCCGGCATCATCACATCGCACATCACCAGCACGCCGT
>JAGNQV010000030.1 GCA_017988885.1 Opitutaceae bacterium
TGCGGCGGGTCGAGGCGGCTGAAAAGGCTGCGCAGGCTGCGCGCAGCCTGACCCAACAGCTCATCACCTTTGCCCAAGGCGGAGTCTCCGTGGTGCGGGTGACCAATCTCACGCCACTGCTGCGCGAATCGGCGCAACTGGCCTTGAGTGGTTCGACCGCCGGTTGTGGCGTGGAGATCGCGGCCGAGCTCTGGCACGCCGAGGTGGACGAAGGCCAGATCGGCCAAGTCATTCGCAACCTGGTCCTCAACGCCCGCGAAGCCATGCCCCAAGGCGGGGTGATCACGTTGCGGGCGGAAAACGTGGCGCTCGCCGCAGGGGAAGTCGCGGCGTTAACGGCGGGGGACTACTTGCGCATTAACGTCGCGGACCAAGGCGAGGGCATCGATCCGCTGGTGCTGCCGAAAATTTTCGATCCTTATTTTTCCACCAAGCGGCGCGGCACCCAGAAAGGCATGGGGCTGGGGCTGACGATTTGCCACTCGATCATCCAAAAACACGGCGGTGCGATCACAGTCGAATCCACTCCCGGCAAAGGGACGACTTTTTCAGTGTATCTCAAGGCGGCGCGGGCAACCGGCCCGGTCGCGGCGAAGCCCGTGGCGGCCACCCGGACCGGCGTGCGCACCGGCCGGATTCTCGTCATGGATGACGAGGGGGTCATGCGGGAAACCATCGGCCAGATCCTGGCTCAAAAGGGGCATGAGGTGGAGCTGACTGCGGACGGGCAGTCGGCGGTGGACGCCTACGCCAAGGCGCGGGCGGAAAACCGGCCGTTTGATGCGGTGCTGTTGGATCTGACGATCCCGGGCGGCATGGGCGGGCAGGAAACCTTGCAGGTGTTGCGCGCGCTGGAGCCCGGCGTGAAGGCGGTCGTGATGAGCGGCTACACGAACGACAAGGTGATGCAGGACTACGCGCAGGTTGGCTTTAAGCACGCGTTGCCCAAACCTTTCAACGCCGCCGCACTGCTGGAGGTGATTGAGCGCGTGCTGGTCAGCTAAAGCAGCCAAGCCCGGCCTCAGGTCTTGATGATGGAGCCTAGTAGGCGGTGCAGTTCCGGGCCGAGCTGGCGCAGTTCCCGCAAATGGGTCGCCGAGAGCCGGCGGATGAGGGCTTCACCGCGGGCGGTCAGCCGGAGATCCACCCGGCGCCGGTCCTGTCGGGAAGGCACGCGCCGCACGAGTTGGCGGTGCACGAGACGATCCACCAAGCCCACCGCGCTGTGGTGGCGCAGGTGCAGCCGGGCCGCGAGCTCACCCACGGACGCGGCGGTGCGGTCAGGGAAGCCCTTGAGCGCGAGCAGCGCCTGATGCTGCCGGGGGGTCAGGCCCGCGGCCCGGGCTTCCGCCTGACTGAAATGCAGAAAGCGCGAAAGCGCATGGCGCAGCGCGGCGAGCAGTTCGTAGTGGGACTGGGTGGGCAGGGGATGGGAAGCGGCCATAGCTGGAAGGGCCGCCAGTATGAGTGTCGGGTGGGCCGTGACAATCGGATTGAATAGTATCGTAGAGCGATATAATCAACCGGGCTTTATGAGCGATCACCACGCCCGCGCCACATCTGCCACTGCCTCCGCTGCCGGTCATGCACCCGATGTGCTGGCGGATTTCAGCACCAACCGCCGGGTGCTGCTCCTCTGCGCGCTGGCCGTGCCGATCGGCGTGATGGGCGCGCTGATCGCCAAGGTGCTGCTCTGGCTGATCGCGGTCTTTACCAACGCGGCGTTCTTCCTGCGTTTTTCAGCCGAGCCGGTGTCGCTGGAGGGCGGGCATTTTGGCTGGTGGGGCGTCGTGGTGCCGGCGCTGGGCGGATTGCTGATCGGCCTGATGGCCCGCTATGGTTCCGAAAAAATCCGCGGGCACGGCATCCCGGAAGCCTTGGAAGCCATTCTGCTGGGCCGGAGTCTGATTGATCCGCGGGTGGCGGTTTTAAAACCGGTTTCATCCGCGGTCGCGATTGGCACGGGCGGACCGTTCGGCGCCGAGGGTCCGATCATCATGACGGGCGGGGCGCTCGGCTCGATCTTTGCCCAGTTGTTTCACCTGACGGCGGCGGAGCGGAAAACCCTGCTGGTGGCGGGTGCGGCGGCCGGCATGGCGGCGGTGTTTGCCACGCCGATTGCGGCGGTGCTGCTCGCGGTAGAGCTGCTGCTTTTTGAATGGAAACCGCGGAGTTTCATTCCGGTGGCCACGGCCGCGATCATTGCCTCGCTGTTGCGCGTGCCGCTGCTCGGGGCCGGCCCGGTTTTCCCGGTGACGGCCCATGCGGTGATCCCGGCGTTGGATCTGGGCGTGGCCTTGCTGGTGGGGATCGGCGCCGGCCTCGCCTCCGGGCTGCTGACGCTGCTGGTCTATGCCTGTGAAGATCTCTTTGCCAAGCTGCCGGTGCACTGGATGTGGTGGCCGGCGATCGGTGGACTCGTGGTTGGCTTGGGCGGGCTGCTCGATCCACGGGTATTGGGGGTGGGCTATGAAACGATTCATGGCTTGATCCGGGGCGACCTGCTCGGTGCTGCACTGATCGGTCTGTTGTTCGCTAAGGGCATCGTCTGGGCCGTGGCGCTGGGCTCGGGCACCTCCGGCGGCGTGCTGGCGCCCTTGCTGATGATGGGCGGCGCGCTCGGGGCGCTCATCGGCGCCCTGACCGGCCTCGGTGATCCGGGCTTGTGGGCGATGGTGGGCATGGCCGCGATGATGGGCGGCACGATGCGCTCACCACTGACGGGCATGTTTTTCCTGCTCGAACTGACGCGGGATTTGAATGCCATGCCGGCGTTGTTGATCGGCAGCGTGGCGGCGATGTGCGTGACCGTGTTGCTGCTGCGCCGGTCGATCCTCACCGAGAAGCTGGCGCGGCGCGGCCAGCACATCGCCCGTGAATACAGCGTGGATGTTTTTGAGCAACGGCGGGTAGGCGACGTGATGGACCGCAATCCGCCGGTGGCTGGCATCGGCCTCACGGTGGCGCAACTGGCCGAGCAGGTGATAAAAGGTGAGCCCAAGCTGGCCCATCGCCAAGGCATTCTGCTGCTGGATGAAGGCGGTAAGCTGGCCGGCATCATCACGCGCAGCGATCTCATGGAGGCGTTGCATAACGGCGAGGGCAACCGGCCGGTGCTGACGGTCGCGAGCACGGAAGTGGTGACGATCTACCCCGAGGCCACGTTGCAAGATGCGCTGGCGGTCATGTTGCAGCGCGACATCGGGCGCCTGCCGGTGGTGAAACGCGAAGACGACCGGCAAGTGATCGGCTATCTGGGCCGGGCGGACATTCTGGCCGCGCGGTTGCGGTTGCATGAGGAGGAAGTGCTCCGGGAAAAGGGACCATTGTTGCCGGCGAAAAAATCCGGAAAAACACCGGCCTGATCGAGTGGGCCATAAAAAATTCTTCCGCGCCTGAGTCGCGCCGCAAACAGGCGTTGAATTCAGGCGCGGGCGGTTTTTAGTCGGAAGGACATGGGGCATTTTATTCTGACCGACTGGTCGTTCGCGGCCGTGCTCACCAAGCTCGTGTGGCTGGCGCAACTGGCGCTCGTTTTTCACGTGTTCCGGACGAGCCGGCCCTACTGGTGGCTGCTGGTGTTGTTCATGGCGCCGGTGCTGGGCGGGCTGGTCTATTTTTTCATCGAGGTCGTGCCCGGCTGGCGCGTGAGCGGAACCACCGGCGGTTGGAAACCGCGGGCATTGCAAATCCGCGAGGCGCGGATCCGCGTGGCGGAAACCGAGACCGTGAAGGCGCGGCTCGAACTCGCCAACCTCCTGCTCGCGGCGGGCCAACCGGCGGAGGCGCGACAGGAGGCGGAGGCCTGCCGGCAGGGAGTATTTCGGGACGACCCCACGGTGCTCGCGGAAATCGCGCGCTTCCGGTTGGAGACGGATGATTTTACCGCCGCGTTGGCCGTGCTCGCAGACGTCAAGGCCCAGAGCGATCGCCGGCTCGCCGTGAAACTGGCGCTGCTGCGCGGGCGGGCGCTGGTCCTCGCCGGCCGGCCGGTGGAGGCGCAGGAATTTCTGCACGAGGCGGAGGCGGGACACACGGGCGACGAGCCGCGGTATTTTCGCGCGTTGGCGCTGCAGCAGTTGGGCCGCACAGCGGAAGCCCGCGTCATCTGGGAGGAGCTGCGCCGCCATTTCCGGCGCGCGGGCCGGGCGTGGGCCCGCACCGAGCGCAAATGGTTCGATCTCGCGGGCGAGCGACTGCGGGAAACGCGGGACGCCGGCGCGCCCGGTCAAACCTGAGGTGCGTGGTCGCAGCCCGCCGGCTTACGGCCGGAGTTCGTCGGACAGGTCGAATTTCTCGAACCGCCGCCCGAGCCACCACAAGCCGCCGGCGATTTCCGCAATGAGCACCGCCACGATGATGACCGTGGCCACCAACGCGGCGGCGACCGGCCCGAGCAGCCATTGCGTAACATAAGCCAGTCCGCCGGCTAGCAGCACGGCGGGCAAAAGGGCGAGCAGCATGGTCAGGATTTGCGCAAAAAAGAAAATCATGCGCTGCCCCATGACCTCGATGCCACGCTCGCGTGGGCGCGCGCTTTGAAACCACGCGGGGAAAAGTAGCGTGGCGGCATTGGGCACGAGGAGTTGCAGCGTCACCAGGACCGGCGCAATCACCATGAGGCAGGCGGTGAGACCTACGCGGATGAGTGGGGTGAGCCCGGCGAAATCGCCTTGTTGTGGATAAATGGTCAGCGCCCCGGTAAACAGCACCAGCCAGAGCAGGCCGGTGAGAATGAAGGCGGGCGTGAGCAGTTCACCGAGGATGATCTGCCAGCCGGGCAGCGGATAGGTTTTCAAGATGTCGGCGTGCACGAGGTCGCTGCGAATATCCTGTCGGGCGAATTGCGGGCCGACGACCAGCAGATAGACGCCACCCGAGAGCACGATACTGCCGAAGCCGGTTAGCAGGATGCGCCACTCGGCGTGCCGGCCGGCCCAGGTGCAGCCAAAGAAAATCAGGCCGGCGACAATGCCGAGCGTGCGCAGGTTGAAGCTCGCATAGGTGGAAAGCAGGTTCTTCCAAAGAAACGCGAACTCGGGCCGGCCCGTGCCGGCGAGGACAAACGGCGGACGCCGGCCAGCCTTGGGCGCGCTGGACCCGAAACGCCGCTGACCGGACCGCCACGCCGCGACGCGGGTGGCGCGTTTTTCCGCCTTCACGATGGACGCGTCCTCAAATGAAACCGCCGATTGCACGACCCAGAAATAATGCGCCACGAGCACCAGCAGCGCCGGGCCGATCACCTGCAGGAAGGCGGGAACATCCGCGGCAAAAAATGGCGCGAGCAGAAGGCGGATTGGGAAGAGCAGCCAGCTGAGCGGTGCGGTCTGGGCCAGTTGCACCAACCATTGGCCGAGGGAAGCAAAGTCCGGGGTGACGGCGCCGGTCGGAAGACTTTTATACGTGGCGGTGCCCACGATCATCAGCAGCGCGAGGATGAGGCCGCGCCGGCGCATGAGTCCGAGGCCGTGCTGGCCGAGCCGCGTCAGGGTGAAGCTGCTGCCGGTCAGGTGGAGGTTGATGGCGGAAAAAATAAACCACCAACCGATGGCATGCGTGAGCGGATTGCCCCCGAGAAAAGTCCAGCGGTTGGAAAACAGCATCATGAGGGCCGCGCCGAAAAAGGTGCGGAACTGCGAGTTGAGCAGCTTGAAATGCACGAGTGCGCGGCGGGTGACGGGCGCGGGAAATAGGAAGGCGATTTCCGCCTCGGAGAAACCGAGCGCGGCGGGCTCGGTCGGGATCAGCCACATCAGCGCGAAGACGATGAGGAGCACGAGCGCGCCCACCGCGGCGGCGATGAGCAGGTATTCCGGCGCCATCACCTGCACCTGCTCCAGCGCGCCCTCGACCTGCCGTGGACTGCGGCCGCGCGAGGGCCGGAAAAAGATGAACCAAAAATACGCCGCGCCGGCGATGGCGCCCGCGAGGTATTTCGGCTGGCGCAGGCGCTGGAAGCGCGCGACGAGCAGGTTTTTCAGCGACGTGAGCCGCAGGTAGAGCAGGGCGCCGAGCATGGCGGGTCAGTCCTCCGAACCGCCGGTCGCGCGGATGAAAATTTCCTCCAGGCTGACGCCACTCTCGCCGTTGCTGTAACGTTCCGAGACCGCTGCCAGCGTGCCGTGCGCGAGCATGGTGCCTTTTTTCAGGATGAGCACATGCGTGCAGACTTCCTGCAGGAGATGCAGCAGGTGGGAGCTGAGCACCACGGTGGCGCCGGCCCGGGCGCGCTTGATGATGGAATCCTTCATGCGCCGGATGCCGAGGGGATCGAGGCCCGTGAGCGGCTCGTCGAAGAACATGACCCGCGGGCCGTGCAGGAGGCCGCAGGCGATGGCGAGTTTCTGCTTCATGCCGCGCGAAAGCTCACCGGGCAACTGGTCGGCCTTGGTCGCGAGTTCGAGTT
Organism: Opitutaceae bacterium; assembly: GCA_017988885.1. Lineage (GTDB taxonomy): Bacteria > Verrucomicrobiota > Verrucomicrobiia > Opitutales > Opitutaceae > UBA2377. The sequence goes on from JAGNQV010000030.1 coordinate 6,410, forward strand.
CCTCCAGCAACGGCAGCGCCAGCGCCTCGTGGTGGGCGACGCCGTAAACCCGGGCGACAAAATTGAGGTGCTGCCGCACGGTCAGGTAATCAAACAGGCGCGGCTCATCGGGAAAAAATGCGAGCGAGCGTTTCACCGCGACCGGGTCAGTGGCGACATCATGGCCGGCGATGCGGATCGTGCCGCTGGTGGCGGGGATGATGCCGGCGAGGCAGCGCAGCGTGCTGGTTTTGCCAGCGCCGTTGGGCCCGACGAGGCCCAGCACTTCGCCCGCGTTTACCGTGAAAGACAGGTCACGCACGGCGGTGAAATTGCCATAGCATTTTGTGAAGGCGTTGACCTCAATCATGCCGTGGCACACTGACCGGCACGGCGGGCACGGCAAGCCGGCAAAGTCGGGGTTTCAGCATGGCTTTTATTTTCTTATGTTGCCGTTTTTTAAATGTGATTGATTGCCGTCATGTCTTTTGTGCCACCCCCATCGCTTCGGCCACGCTCGGAGCCGGAACCGATCCGCAGTTCGTGGGATGATTTGCTCGAGGGTGTGCACACGCCGGCCGACTGGCTGGCGCACAAGGCCGTCCTGCGGCAGCGTTATCTTGAGCTCATCCGGGATGACCGGAAACCGGCCAAGCCTCCTTTGGACCTGCGGGTTCACGAAGTCGTGGACGTGGATGGCTGTTACGAGCGGCGCCTGATCAGTTATGCGGTGGAGGCGGATGAACGCGCGCACGCCTTTCTCGCCGTGCCCTACGGACTTTCCGCGCCGGCGCCGGCTCTAGTTTCCCTGCACGGCACTTATCCGCACGGCAAGGAACGCGAGGCGGGGCTCGAGGAGAATCCGGAGAAGGCCTTTCTCGATCACTTGGCGCGGCGCGGCTATGTGGTGATCGCACCCGATCATTTCGTGGCCGGTGAGCGCATCCCGCCGGAGGGCGCCTACGACACTGCGCGTTTCTATCAAAAACATCCCGAGTGGACGGCGGTCGGCAAGGCGGCCTATGAGCATGCCATCGCGATTGATGTGCTGCAAACGCTCGCCGCAGTGGACCCGGCGCGCATCGGCGTGCTCGGCCATTCACTCGGCGGGCATGGGGCGTATTTTCTTGCCGCCTACGATCCGCGCATCCGGGTGGCCATGTCGAATTCCGGCTGCGCCCCGTTCCGCTACAATCACAAGGTCGAGGCATGGGCGCGGGACCATTTTTATATTTACCTCAAGCCGATCCGCGCGGGGCTGCTGCGCGGTGAACTGCCGCCCATCGACATGCATGAGATCATGGCGTTGATCGCGCCGCGGGCCTTGCTCGATCTCTCGGCGTTGAACGATCTCATCGCCGGCGAGGCCCCGCAGCTCGCCGGCTGGACCTACCGTCAGCGCGTGCTAATGTTGATGAAAGTCATGGACGCCTACGAGCTGGAGTTGGCGGCGGGCAACTTTGCCTTCTACGCGCATGGTCAGGGTCACGCTGCGCCCCACGAGGTGCGGCAGTTGATGTATGGCTGGTTGGACAAACACCTGCAGGCTTCGGAGACCACCCGCGCCCACCTCGTCCGGGAGAACCGCTTCGCCGACCTCGGCCTGGCCTCCGCCGTTTCAGAAAGCCGGGGGGTGGTGACGGCGCAGGATGCCCGTGGCCGTCAGTTGGTGCTGACCCTGCTGCTCGACCTGAACCAACTCGGCTCGCTCCTCGTCACCGACGTGGATGCGAGCGAAACCGCCCAGTATTTTTTTCCCGAGAGCACGCGCTCCGACGTGTGGGCGGCTTGGGCGCCCTATGCCTCGCTGCTCAGCCGGAATGGCCGGTTTTATACCTTCGCCGGGAAAACCCTGCTGGAGTTTGATCTCGATCGCCGGGAATTCACCTTTCACGGGGTGCCGGCGCCCACCGAGTCCTGCTATACCGGGGCCGCCATGGTGGACGGACCGGACGGCCGGATCTATGCCGGGAGCCACCCCAACGCGCGCTTGGTTGCTTATGATCCCACCACCCATGAAATGACGGATCACGGGCCGATGGATCCGGTGGAGCATTATCCGGACAACTTTGCGGTGGATGCGGTCGGATGGATTTATTGCGGCCTGGGCACAGCGCGTTGGAACATCGTGGCCTTCAATCCGCAGACCCGCGAGCTGCGGCCGATGGTGGCGGAAAATGATCGGGGCTTAGGCACGGCCCGCGTCTGCACCGGGGCGGACGGAGCGGTTTACGGCGCGGCAGGCGACCTGCACTACCGCCTGCACGACGGGCGGAGTGAAAAAATCGCCGCCCCGACGGTGCCCCCGGCGGACACGGTCAGCACGGCCATTCGTTTCCAAACCAACACGGGAGTGTTGCCGGATGGCCGGAAAGTGTCCTGCCAACTGCCGGAGCGCCGTCTCGTGGTGGAGGACGCCATGGCCGGCACGAGCCGGGAGATCGCACTCTCCTTCCGCTCCGGCGGAGCCATCATCACCACGCTGGGCGCGGGACCGGACGGAAAAATTTACGGCAGCACCGCGCACCCCATGCATTTCTTCAGCTACGATCCGCGCGCACGCGCGGTGACGGATTACGGCGCGATCAAGGCAATCGGCGGCGGCAACATCTGTGCGCTCGCGGCGCAAGACCGCTACGTGGCCGGACCGTCTTATCCTTGGGGCACTTTTTATCTTTTCGATCCCACCCGGCCTTTCGCCCCGGATGATCCTATCGAGTCCAATCCCCGGATCATCGCCCGATTCGAAGGCGACATCACCCGGCCCCGCGCCTGCCTCGCCCATCCTGACGGGATGCATGTGATCGCCGCCGGCTTCATGGACTATGGTCGGACCGGTGGCGGCCTCGGGATTGTGAATCTGCAGACCGGCGAAAAGACGCTGCTAACGCACGAGCAGGTGATTCCGCGGCACAGCACCCACACACTCAAGGCCCTGCCGTCGGGCGATCTCGTGGGCGGCACCAGTGTGCTTACGCCCGGCGGCGGCCACAGCGCGGAGCAGGCGGGAGTGCTCTATCTCATGGATTGGGCGCGCCGGCAGGTGATTTTCCAAACCGTGCCGGTGCCAGGCGCGGCCGAGGTTTTCAGTCTGGAGGTCGGCGCGGACGGACTGGTGTGCGGTTTGGCCACCGGCTCGCAGTTTTTTGTCTTTGATCCGGTCCGGCGCACGGTCGTGCAGCGCGTGGATCTCTCTGCCCTCGGCGAGTTGGTGCGGCCGGCCCTGAGCTTGGGCCCGGACCGGATGATTTACGGCGTGCTCAGCAAGACCGTGTTCCGGGTTGAGCCGGAGGATCACCGCATCACCGTGCTGGCGACGGCCCCGGTGCCTATCACGGCCGGCTTGGCGATCAAGGACGGGGAACTCTACTTCGCCTCGCAGTCCCATCTCTGGCGCTGCCGCTTGTAGACTGGACCGGAGCCTGAGCCTTCAGTCCCAGAACAGATAAATTTTCATTTTGGCTTAGGTGAGCCGGGCGAAGCCGGTGTGCGCCACGGGTCCGCGCAAATCCTGGGCGAGCGAACCGCGTGCCCGGGTGGCGGCGAGGCCGGCGAAGACGCGGTCCACGGCCGCGGCATAGCGTTCCGTGTCCTCCACCGTGTGCGCGCAAGTGGGATAGAACGGGCTGCCGGCGAGAAAACCCGCCGCCAGCATTTCCTGTGTGAAGAGGGTCAGGTAAGCGCGGCTGTCGTCGCCCAGCTCGAAGGTAAAATTGGCCAGCGCCGGCAGGCCGCCGACTTTGATGGGCAGGTGGTGGGTCACCGCGGCCTCGCGCCAAATGGCGCGCACGCGTTCGCCGGTGGCATGGATGCGCCCCACGGCATCGATCTCGCGCAGGCGGGGCAGCGTTGCGAGGGCGGCCGCCGGGCCGATGCCTTCCGTCCAATAGGTGCTGCTGACAAAAGTGCGCTGAGCCGCTTCCATCACGGTGCCGCGGCCGATGATGGCGGCCATCGGAAAACCGTTGGAGAGGGATTTGGCGAAAACCGCGATGTCGGGAGCGACACCGAGCTGCAGGTGGATGCCGCCGTGATGACTGCGCCAAGCCGCCGTGACTTCGTCGAAAATCAGCACTGCGCCGGTGCGCTCGGCCAAGGCGCGCACGCGCCCAAGAAAATCATCCTGCGGCAGGTCATACCGCATCGGCTCCATGACGATGGCGGCGAGTTTCGGTCCGTGGGCGGCACAGATGGCCTCGAGTTCTGCGAGGCGATTGTAGTGGAAAGGGTGCATCGTGCCGCGCAATCCGCTCGGCACGCCGGCCGGATCGAGGCCGGGTAACAGGTGGCCGGTGAGTGCGCCGGGGGCGTTGAGATTGGCCGCCAGATACCAGTCGCTCCAGCCATGGTAGCCGCAAAACGCGACTTCATCGCGACCGGTCGCCGCGCGCGCGATGCGCAGGGCGATGCTCATCGCCTCGCCACCAGTGCGGGCGTAACGCACTTTCTCCGCCCACGGATGGATCGCGCAGAGCATTTCGGCCAGCGCGACTTCCTCGGGACAATTGAGCGTGGTCATGTTGCCGGCCGCGATGCGGGCGGTCACGGCGGCGTTGACCACGGGATCAGCATAGCCGAGCAGGCAGCACCCGATGCCGCACGTGGCGAAATCCGTGTAGGCGCGGCCGTCGAGATCCCACACCGTGCAGCCGGCGGCGCGCTGAAAATACGCGGGCCAGTTGTCAGGCAGAAACATTTCCGGCCGCTTGCTGAGCAATTGCGTGCCGCCGGGAATCAATTGCTTCGCGCGGCGGTAAAGCGTTTGGCCGGTGGTGCCGTTTACGGGGGTGGAAGCCATGGGCGGGAAAAGCAAAACCCGAAATCAGACGCCGGCCCCGCGCGGCTTTGGCGGCACCATGGCTTTTAGGCGACGAACTGCCCGAGGAAGACGCGCGTATCGTCGGGCACGGCCTGGCTCAGATGCGGCACGACCCAGCGAAACAGCTGGCGGATCTCATCGCTCTGCTCGCCCGCCTTCTGCAATGCAGGCACGGCGTAACCTTGCTTGTGGGCGGCGGACTGCTCCTCGCAGGTATAGATTTCCATGCCCGGCGGGGTGCCGTGGCTGCGCACAAAATAATCATGCATGCGAAACTCAAAGCCGTGCACCGACTGGCCCGCAAAATTACGCCAGATGGTGAGCCGGGCGTCATTGGGCCCGTCGTATTGCTCGGTGATCATGCCGGGTTCGTGCTGGCGAAGGACCCCCGCATTGGCCGGGATGAGGGACGCGCCGATGGCGACGGGTTCGAGCAGTTGCAGATAAGCCTTCTGGATTTCGTAGTCGGCAAATTTCAAAGCCAGCCCAAGGGTCGTGTGGCTGCCGCTTGGCTGCACGTGGGCGACCTCGCAGTCGATGGTCAACTGGTGGGCGTCGAGCGTGAAAGCCAGGCCGCCGGCTTGGCCGCGCGTCGCCTCTGTGGTTGACGGAACCTGCAGGCTGGCGCCCGAGCTGGAGAGATTGGCCAGCGCACCTGTATGGGCATGGCCGCCCAGCTGCAGTGTCGCGCGCAGAGGTGAAGCGGGCGTGACTTCATAGCGCCGGGCATGGCGCTGCTCCCGCTGCGCGACGGTTTCCTTTTCAAAGTTCAGGATACGCTTGAAAAACAGCACGGGAAAAGGGGTAGGAGACAAGGTCTCGCGGCTCAAGCTACATAGTGAGGCACCTTGCCTTAACCCAAGCGATTGATGTGGAAATCAGGAACGCCGGAATAGATCCGGAGCCATTCACTTAAAACCACGAATGGACACGAAGATACACGAATGGAGTAGAAACCCTCCCGAGATACTCAAAGGCAGTGGTTCAATTTCGTATGCCCAGCCAAGCAACGGTCATTTTATTATTCGTGCAAATTCGTGGTTCTCCACTGCATTGTTCCGGCTAAGGCAGGGTGAATGTGGAAATCAGGAACGCAGGAAAAAGGCCCTGAACCGTGACAATTCCTGAGTCCGCCATTCGCTATTTCGCGAAGAGGATGGCTTCGCTCAGGCCGATGGTGACGCCCCCCTGCGCCGAAGGCCGCAGGTATACGATGTAGGCGATGCCTTGGTCGGTGGCTTTGAGCAGCCAGACTTCACGACCATCGCGCAGACGTTTCACGTCGGCGAGTTCCGCGACCGGGCGATACGCCGCGACCTCGGCGGCCGAAATACGCTGAAGAATATCGTGCTGCAGATCAGCCCCGGCCCGCGTGGGCCCGCTGGGCAGTGCCAGCATCACGCGGGTCATGGCGTCGCCCTTGACCGTCCAGCGGAAAGGCAACCCTTCGGCGATGGACTGCCGGTTGGCCTCCTCGGCGGCGACCACCAGGGAAGAATGCTGGCACCCCGAAAGGCCGAGACCGAGCAGGGTGAGGAGGAAAGGAAGGAAGAATTTGCTGAACATGAAAAGGGAGTGGCGGCAGGTGACCGTAATGGTCGATTTGGCCAGTGCCTGACTGGAACGGAAAACTCTTGTTGTCCAATTTAACCGAGAGAGGCGAACGTCTGTTGTTGCGAACCGCGGATGGCAATCTGCTGACGGATGAGGCGCAATATGCGGCCAGCGTTAAAATTTCAACAGAACGCCCCCGGTTTCGACTCCCTGCGTATTGAAGAGAACCGAGCGTAGTTTAATCTGCATGCCGGCGCGACGATTCTGCGCAGGTGTGACGGCACAACTTGGGAAAATTTTACCCGATGAAATTTTGGCCGAAAAATAAGTCGCCGCATGGACGCGACTTAGAGCGGCGCGGGCGCTGGCACCTTCCCTGCAATGGCAGGTGCATCCGTTCGATTAACCACCAACTAAAAAATCAAATCATCATGAACCTAGTTCGCTACACCTATCCCGCCTACCGCAGCCCGGCCAATGCGCTGGGCCGCTTTGCCCGTTCACCTTGGAACGGGCTCGAAAACGAAATCGAGCGCCTGTTTGCCTCGACGCTCGCGGATTTTGGCACGGTTGCGCCGGCTGGCCGTTTCCCGGTCGATCTCTATGAGGACAAGGCAAACACCTACGTCCGCGCTGAGCTGCCGGGGGTGAACAAGGCGGATATCACCGTCGAAGTGGTGGACGGTTACCTGTCCATCAACGCCACCCGCAAAGCGCTGAGTGGTGGGGAGGAGCAATCCTTCGCACTCAATCGTTCGGTCAGCCTGCCCGACGAGGTGCAGGCCGACAAGGTCGCTGCCGCCTATGAAAACGGGGTGCTGACCGTGACGCTGCCCAAACAGGAAGAGGCCAAGCCGCGCAAGATCACCGTCGCGGTGAACTGAACGCCTCGCCAACGCCCAGAGTTCCAAAGCATAAAATCATCAACCAAGAAAAAATCATGAGCCTGTTAAATACCCTGATTCCCACCTCGCAACGTGCGTCGGTCCAGCCAGCCGTGTCGACGGTGCGCCCAGTCTATCACGTGAACGAAACCGCCGCCGCATTTGACCTGACGGTTTATCTGCCCGGCGTGGCCAAGACCGGCCTTGAGCTCACCGCAGAAGACGGCGTGCTGGTCGTCCGCGGCACGCGGGCGGCGAAACAACCCGAAGGCTGGACCGCGCTCTATCGCGAGACGTCCGATGCCGCCTACGAGCTTACACTCACCCACGACAACACCATCGACGCGGACAAGATCAACGCGGAGCTGAAGGATGGCGTCCTGCGGGTGACGCTGCCGAAGGCCGAGTCGGTCAAGCCCCGCAAGATTGCGGTGGCGTGAAGTTGTCGCCCGCTCGCGTGGCGCCAGTTACGATCATCAGTCAAGCCGGACACGGAAACGTGTCCGGCTTTTTTGTAGGGCAGGGTAGGGTGGGTTTACGCCGCGATTACCCCGCACCATCGCGGCGTAAAGCCGCGCCTGCAACCGATCCACGGATTAACCTCGTTGCTCCGTTACAAATGAACTGGCGGGACGCGAGCGCGGGAGCTAGGTTGAGGGGATGCAAGGATTCGTTTTTGTTATGCTCATGATTCTGGGCTTTATGGCCTTTGCTGGATTCATCATGTGGATGGCGGCGCGGGCCTCGGCGTTGGCGCAGGAAAATGTGCGCCGGATGGCGGGCTCAATCGGCCTGGAACTGCAGGCCGCGGCTCCGCTGCTGGGAGTTTTTTATCCCGCGCCGCGGGCCACGGGACGGGTGCGCGGCAAGGCGGTGGCCGTTTACAATTATCACACCGGAACGGGTAAATCGCGCCGCACTTGGTGTGCGCTCTCCGTCACCCCAGCGGCCACGGGCGGCCTGAATTTCACCCTGACGCGGCAAGGGCTGGGTTCCAAACTGAAGGAAATGTTTGGCACCAAGGAAATCACCGTGGGCAATCCTGAATTCGACCGGACTTGGTTCATCCAGACCAATGAGCCGGACTTTTTTCAGGCGGCGCTCTTGCCCGAGTTGCAGGAAAAAATTCAAGCCTTCAAAGGCAGTTTTAAACTGGCGGAGGAGGGCGTGACTTACGTGGAGGAAGGCAGCTTCTCCACTGAGGAACGCTGCACGCGCTTCGTTCAAGCCGTGGAAGCGACCTGCGATCTCGCCGACATCGCCGAGGTTTTCGCCCGTGGCCAGCGCCGGCCCTCGTGATGGCAAGCCCGGTAATCCAATCTCCGCCGGCGCCCACCGGCCCCGTGCTGTTGTTCGACGGTGAATGCGGCCTGTGCAACCGCTGCGTGCGCCTGCTGCTGCGGCTCGACCGGCGTGCCCTGCTGCGGTTTGCGCCCCTGCAAAGTCCGGCGGCGCAAGCCTACCTGCGGACGCACGGGTTGCCGACGGATGATTTCGATTCGCTGGTCTTCGTGCGGGACTGGGCGCAACGCGACGGGGTTGCGCCCTTATTGCGGACCGACGGGGTTTTGGCGGCGCTGCGGCAGTGCCACGGCACCGGCCGGACGCTGGCGGCGGTTTTGGGAATTTTTCCGGCTGCCTGGCGCGACGCCGGTTACAAGCTGGTCGCGCGCTGGCGCTACCGCATCTGGGGTGAGTGGCATCCCCGGCCACTGGCGCGGCCCGAGTGGAGCGCGCGCTTTTTCGCATAAGCCGGACTATTTTTTGCCGCCGGGGGATTTTTCCGGAATCAGCACCGAAGCCAGCACGGAGAGTGTGAGCACGACGCCGATCACGCCGAGCGAGACGCCGATCGAAAGCTCCACCCAATGTTCGATGAGCATTTTGACCCCGATGAAACTGAGGATGAGCGCGAGGCCGAGTTTCAGGTAGCGGAAAAGCTGCATGATGCCGTTGAGCGCGAAGTAGAGCGAGCGCAGCCCGAGGATGGCGAAAATGTTTGAGGTCAGTGCAATGAAGCCGTCGCGGGTGATCGCCAGCACGGCGGGCAGGGAATCGAGCGCGAAGACCACGTCGGTCGTCTCGATGACGATGAGCACAATGAAGAGCGGCGTGGCCATCGTGCGGCCGTCGTGGCGGGTAAAGAAATGACCGTGGTCGTTGTGCGGCGCGACCGGAAAGAAACGGCGGAACAGGCGCACGGCGAAATTATGCTCGGGATTGACGTCCACTTCCTGTTTGCTTGGGAGCGCCATCTTGATGCCGGTGTAAACCAGGAACGCGCCGAAGAGGTAGATGATCCAGTGGAAGCGGGCGAGGACACTGACGCCGACCAGAATGAACACCGCGCGCATGAGCACCGCGCCGATAATGCCCCAAAAAAGCACGCGGTGCTGGTAGCGGGGCGCGACCTTGAAGTAGGCGAACACGAGGATGAAGACAAAGACGTTGTCGATACTGAGGCACAGTTCCACGAGGTAGGCCGCCAGAAATTCCCCGGCGGGGCCGGGTCCGCGCCACCACCAAAGCAGGCCGTTGAAGGCGAGGGCGAGGGTGAACCAGACGGCGCACCAGCGCAGGGCCTCCTTCATTGTCACCTCATGCGCGTTGCGCTGAAAAACGCCCAGGTCGAGCGCGAGCATGGCCGCAATGAAAACAAAAAACGCGACCCAGACCCAGACCGGCAGGCTGGGTAAGGCGTCCACGAGTGCCAGAGTTGACGAAATCACGCGGGCAGCATGCCGCGGCCGGCGCGGGCGGCGCAAGTGATGAGTGGGGTGATTGGAATCTCCGGCCGGCCTTCCACCCGCGAATTAGCGGTGGGCGCGGGGAGACTTTGACAAGCACCCAGGCGTGGATTGAAATGGCGGTGTCTATGAAGCGTTTTCTTGCCCTATTTTTTGCCGGTCTCTGGCTGGTGGTTTCCCTGGTCGCCCAGGAGGAGGTCGGGTCCACCGCTGGTAGTGCCGCGCCAATCGCCGCGGACAGCACGCAAACCGTCAACGCCGCCGCGGCGGTGGTCAGCGGCCACGCCGCCGCGATGCCGCGCACCCCGGATTTTCTGGAAGTGATCGTGGATGGCGCGCTGGAGCTGTTCGACGTCAAGAGCAGCGGCAACACCACCATCCATTACATCATCGCCGCGCTGCTGCTGGTGCTCGCGTTTTTGCTGCGCCGGGTGGTGACCATCTTTATCTTTGGCTTTTTCCGCCGGCTGGCGGCCCGCACCAAGACGACCTTGGACGACAAGCTTTTCCCGGCCTTGGAGGAGCCGGTGGCGGCCTTGATTGTGGTGACGGGCGGGTTGAGTGCGATGAAAGTGCTCAAACTTTCCGCCACCAGCGACGAGGCCTTGGGCTACGCCACGACCATCGCGTATTCACTGGTCCTGTTCTGGCTGTTCCTGCGGGCCTTCAACACAGTGCTCGACCATCTGCAGGAGTCGGCGCGCGAAAAAGAGCTCGGGATCGCGGCGTTCATGCCGTGGATCAAGAAAACGCTGGTCGCCATCTTTGTGGTGTTTGGCGTGCTCATGATCGCGCAGAGCCTCGGCGCGGACGTGAAGGCCTTTCTCGCCGGCCTGGGCATCGGCGGCCTCGCCTTCGCCCTCGCGGCGCAGGACACCATTGCGAATGTCTTCGGCTCGATCGTCGTGGCCATCGACCAGCCCTTCAAGCTGGGGGAGTTTGTGCAGATCGGCTCGGCCACCGGCACGGTGGAGGATATCGGACTGCGTTCGACCAAGCTGCGCACCCCGCAGCGCACCCTGATCATCATTCCCAACAAGGCGGTGGCGAGCGAGGTGGTAAATAACTTTTCCCGCATGCCGCAGCGGCGCGTGGACCTGACCATCGGCCTCACCTACGATACCACGCCCGAGCAGATGGAAACCATCTTGGGTGACATCCGCGAGCTGCTGAATAACGAACCCGGGGTGCACCCGGAGCTCGTTTTGGCCAATTTCACCGGCTACGGCGCGTCGTCGTTGGACATCCAGATCATCTACTTTGCGGCCGACCCGAACTTTGCGAAGGCGATGGAACTGCGTGAGGCGATCAACCTCAAGATCATGCGCGCGGTTTACGCCCGTGGTCTTTCCTTCGCCTTTCCGACGCAGACGGTGCACGTGGCGACGCTGCCGAGGGAGCAGAAAACGAATTAAGACGAAGGGCGGCGACGTGCAGCGGGAAGCGGGACCTGCGCGTCCACCTTTGGCATAGGCTTCAATCCAGCGTCTGCCGGTAGCGTTTCACACCGACGGCCATGGCCACGACGAGGAACAGTAGTAGCGGCCAGAGGTGGGGAATAATTTCAGCGAGCCCATTGCCTTTGAGCAAAATGCCGCGGGCGATGCGCAGGAAATGCGTGTTGGGCAGGACGGAGCCGATCCATTGCGCCCACTCCGGCATGCCGCGGAAGGGAAACATGAAGCCGGAAAGCAGAATCGACGGCAGGAAAAAGAAGAAGGCCATTTGCACGGCCTGCAGTTGGTTCTTGGCGAGGGTGGAGAAGGTGATGCCCACCGCGAGATTCGCCGCGATGAAGGCAAAGGACACGAGATAAAGCAGCCCAAAGCTGCCGACCATGGGCACGTGAAAGACGAAGCGCGCCGCCAGCAAGATGAGCGACATCTGGATGTAACCGACGGCGATGTAGGGCAGGATTTTTCCCGCCATCACCTCGAACGGCCGCACCGGGGTCGCGAGGAGGTTCTCCATTGTGCCGCGTTCCCGTTCGCGCGTGATGGCGAGGGCGGTGATCACCACCATCGTCATCGTGAGCACCACGCCCATCAAGCCGGGGACGATGTTGTATTGGGTGAGGTTCTCCGGGTTGTAATGCGCGTGGATGCGGAAATCCACCGGTCCGGCGCGGGCTTGCAAACGAGTCAACGGTCCGGGCAGGTCGCGGTTGAACACCGTGTCGGCCAGGGCGCGGGTGGCCGACACGGCGGGGCCGACGGCGGCGGGGTCGGTGGCGTCCGCCTCGATCAAAACGGTGGGCCGCTCGCCGCGGAGCAGGCGGCGGGAAAAATCCTCGGGGATGTTGATGACGAACTGCACCTCGCCGAGTTGCAGCAGCCGGTGGGCTTCTTCCTCGGTGGCGGCTTCACGCACAAGGGTGAAGTAGCCGCTGTGTTTCAGCGCGGCGACCAGCGTGCGGGCGAACGGCCCCTGGTCAGCAGCGCGGATCGCGGTCGGCAGGTGCTTCGGGTCGGAGTTGATGGCGAAGCCGAAGATGATCAGCTGCATCAGCGGAATGCCGACCATCATGCCGAAGGTCACGCGGTCGCGCTTCATCTGGATAAACTCCTTCAGCACGATGGCCCAGCAGCGATGGAAGGTGAAGCGGCGCGTGCTCATGCGTAGTTGTCCTTCGCTCCGTCCATCAGGCTGATGAAGACATCTTCCAGACCGGCGCGGATTTTCTGCCACTCGTGTGCCGGGTCGCGCAGGGCGGTGATGGAAGCTTCGAGGCGCGCGGCATCGCGGCCGCTCACATGGAGGGTGTTGCCAAAAGCGACGACCTGCTCGATGCCCGGCTGGTCGCGCAACCGCGCGCTGAGCGCGAGCAAGCCGGGACCGCTGACGCTCCAAGTGGTCAGTTCGGATTGGGCGAGCACTTCCCGGAGCGTGCCTTGGGTGAGCAGCTTGCCGTAAGCTAGGTAGGCGAGCCGGTGGCAGCGCTCGGCTTCGTCCATGTAGTGCGTGGTGATGAGCACCGTGAGTCCGTCGGCCGCCAGTTGGTGGATCTGATCCCAGAACTCGCGGCGCGCCTTCGGGTCCACGCCGGCGGTGGGTTCATCGAGCAGCAACAGTTGGGGCGAATGGATCAGGCACGCCGCCAGCGCGAGCCGCTGTTTCCAGCCGCCGGAAAGCTGGCCGGCCAGCTGCGCGCTGCGGTTGGCGAGGCCGAGCCGGTCGAGGCTGTGCTGCACGGCGGCGGCGCGGTCGGGCACGGCGTAAACACGGGCGATGAAGTCCAGGTTTTCCCGGATGCTGAGGTCCTCGTAGTAACTGAACTTTTGCGTCATGTAACCGACGTGGCGCTTGATCTCGGCCTGCTGCGTGCGCACATCGAAACCGAGGCAGGTGCCGCGGCCGGCGTCGGGCGTGAGCAGGCCGCAGAGCATGCGGATGAAAGTGGTCTTGCCGCTGCCGTTGGGCCCGAGAAAGCCGTAGATCTCGCCGCGCCGGACTTGCAGGTCGATGCCGTTGACGACGGTCTTGTCGCCAAAACGTTTCGTCACGCCGGTGACGTCGATCACGAAGTCGGTCGCGCTCATCGGTGGCTCACTTTACCGGCGCTACTTCCACCGGTTGGCCCGGATGCAGGTCGCGGGCCGCGCCGGGGTCGAACACCGCTTCGATCATGAAGACCAGCTTGGCGCGATTTTCGCGGTTGTAGAGGACGGGCGGCGTGTATTCGGGCTTGGGTGAAAGGTAGCTCACGCGGGCGGTGAGTGGCGGCTGGCCGGTGAGCGTGACGTGCACGGGATCGCCGGCCTTAAGGGTGGCGAATTCCGCCTCGGTCACAAAGAAACGCACCTTCAGGTTTTCCGGCGGCAGCAAAGCCACGACCGGCGTGCCGGCGGCGGCAAATTCCCCCGCGCGATAGAGCGTGTCGTAAACCAGCGCGGCAGCGGGGGCCGCCTGCATTTTCTGGGCGACGCTCCAGTCGGCGCGTTCCGTGGCGGCGCGGGCGGCGCTCACGTCGGCCTCGGCGGCGGCGATGGTATCGCTCCGCGCCCCTAACTGGGCCGTGGTGAGCTGGGCGTTGAGCTCCTCGACCAAGCGCTGGCTTTGCTCCTCGGTCAGACGCGCGCGGTCAAAATCACTGGCGGCGATGACCTGGCTTTTGAACAGCGCCTCCTGCCGGGCGCGTTCGAGCCGGGCGAGTTCGGCCCCGGCCTTGGCTTGGTCGAGCCGCGCCACCAAGGCGGCGAGTTCGCTGGGCCGGGAGCCCTTTTGCAGATCGCTGAGCCGGGCCACGGTGGCCCGCAAGCGGTCGGCGGCCTCGCGCTGAGTCGCCAGCTCCGCGTGGTGTTCGAGCGTGAAAAGGGGCGCGCCGGCGGCGACGCGGTCGCCTTTGGCCACCGCGAGTGTTTCCACCCGGCCCGCGAGCGGCGCAGCGACGTAGACGAATTCGCCTTCCAAGTAGCCTTGCCAGCCAGTCGGTGCCGGGCGGGTGCAACCAACGAGGACCAAGGTGGCAAGCGCGGGGAGGAGGAAGCGAGGCATGGCAGGGTTTTGCCAGTGTCGCCGGTGCGCTCCAAGAACGAAAGCACCGCCCGCTACCCAGAGATTGAAAGCGGCGCGGGGGTGTGTCTGCCTTGCGCCATGTCATCGCAACCCGACGTCAAAACCGAGCTCGCCGGGCTGATCGCGCGCAAGGATTTCGCCGGGGTGAAAAAATATCTCGAACCCTGGCACTTGGCGGATCTCGCGCCGCTCATCGCCGATCTGCCGGTCGAGGACTTGGCGGCGCTTTTCCGGGCCGGCTCGCGCGAACTGGCGGTGACGACCTTTTCTTACGTGCCGTTGGAGACGCAGAAAAAACTGCTCAAGGTGCTGACCCAGGAGCAGTCCGCCGCGTTGCTCAATGCCATGCCGCCGGATGATCGCACGGCCTTCCTCAACGAGATTCCGCTGGATGTGGCGATGCAACTGCTCGCCATGCTCACGCCGGACGAGCGGCAGGTGGCGCAGTCGCTGCTGGCCTATCCCGCGCACAGCGTCGGGCGGATGATGACGCTCGATTTTGTGGCGGTGCGGCCGGAGTGGACCGTGCGCGAGGCGCTCGATTACATCCGCGTGCATGGCTACGACCGTGAAACGTTGAACGTCATCTTCGTGGTGGATGACCACGGCCGGCTGTTGGACGACATTCGCGTGCGCCGGCTGCTGCTGGCGCCGTTGGAGAAGCCGGTGCGGGAATTGCTCGATGGCAACTACGCCACGCTGGCGCCGACCGACGACCGTGAAACCGCGCTGGGACTTTTCGCCAAATACGACCGGGTGGCGCTGCCGGTGACCGCCGATGGCAGCAAACTCATCGGCATCGTGACGGTGGACGACATGCTGGATGTGGCCGCCGCGGAGGCGACCGAGGATATCCAGAAGCTCGGCGGTTCCGAGGCGTTGGACGAGCCTTACTCGACCATTACGCTTTCGCGCATGGTGAAGAAACGCGCGAGCTGGCTGGTCGTGCTCTTCTTCGGTGAAATGCTCACGGCGACGGCCATGGGTTTTTTCGAGGCCGAAATCGCCAAGGCCGTGGTGCTTGCGCTGTTTGTGCCGCTGGTGATCAGCTCCGGCGGGAATGCCGGCTCGCAGGCGGCCACGCTGGTCATCCGGGCGATGGCGTTGGGAGAATTCAAGCTGCGGGATTGGTGGCGCATCATGCGGCGCGAGCTGGCGACGGGCGCCGCGCTGGGCGTGATTTTGGGCTGCATCGGTTTTCTGCGCATCGCGGTGTGGTCGGCTTTTTCCAATATTTACGGCGAGCACTGGCTGTTGGTGGCGATCACGGTGGGAGCTTCGCTGGTGGGGATCGTGATGTGGGGCTCACTCATGGGCTCCATGTTGCCCTTGCTCCTGAAGCGGTTGGGTTTTGATCCCGCGACCTCGAGCGCGCCCTTCGTGGCCACACTCGTGGATGTGACGGGGCTGGTGATTTATTTCAGCGTGGCGGTGCTGGTGTTGCGCGGGACGCTTTTGTGACGCGCCGGCGCCGAAAAAATTTCGTGTGTTTGGCCGCGGGTGTTTTAGCGTGAGCATTCGCATGGCTCTACCGTCCACCGTCCCGCTTGCGGTCACGCCCTCCAACGGGGAGCTGGTGCGACGGCTTTTCCGGCTGGCCTGGCGTTATTGGGCGCACTGCCTGGCGGTGCTGGGAATCCAGATCGTGCTGCTGACGATGGGGATCGCGGGGCTGGGTTTTACCGGCATCGGCATTGATTACATCCGGCACAGGGTGCTGCCGCCGGGACCGGATGGCGCGCCCGCGGTGCCGTTGCCCCATTTTCAATTTGGCTATGAGCTGCCGCAAAACTGGCCCCCCATGCATATCCTCGGCCTGCTCGCCGGGCTCATTCTGGGACTGGCGGTTTGCCGGGCGGTGTTGAACTACGTCTACACCGTCTCGATCAACAAACTGGTGCAGCAGAAGCTCGTGGTGGATCTGCGCGGCGATGTTTACGACAAACTGCAGCGGCTGAGTTTCCGGTTCTACGACGCCAACACCACGGGCTCGATCATCACCCGGGTGACCGGCGATGTGCAGGCGGTGCGCATGTTTGTGGACCAAGTGCTGATGCAGAGCGTCATCATGGGCATCTCGCTCACGGTGTATGTCATTTACATGGTGAGCCTGAGCCCGACGCTGACCGTGGTGTGCCTGGCCACCACCCCGCTGCTTTGGGTCATGGCGGCGTGGTTCTCCCGCAAAATCCAGCCGGAGTATGCGCACAATCGCACCCTCGTGGAAAAAATGGTGCAGACGCTGGCCGAGAGCATCCAGGGCATTGCAGTGACGAAAGGCTTTGGCCGCGAAAGTGAAGACCGGGCGCGCTTCGACACCGCCAACAACGCCGTGCTCGGGCAGCAGCGCAGCATTTTCTGGAAAGTGAGCTTGTTTTCACCGGCGGTGGGTCTGCTCACGCGCTTCAACATGGCGGTGTTGCTGGGCTA
>JAGNQV010000031.1 GCA_017988885.1 Opitutaceae bacterium
AGAGCATATCAAATAATTCTGTGGTCGTAAGGTAGGGCCCGACCTCCGGGCGGGCCGCTCGGAGATCGGCCCCTACCTGTGAGAAAAGCGGCTCTACTTTAAACTATAATGCTCTAGCCCCCTACCATGCCCGCGCATACGGCAGCGGCGCCGCCACCGCAGCCTGCTGCCCCAGCACCTTGGCCGCATGTGCCGGCCAGTAAGCATCGCGCAGGAACTCCCGCGCCAACAGCACCAGATCCGCCTTGCCGCTGCGCACCAGCTCATCCGCCTGCTGCGGTGCCGTGAGCATCCCCACCGCCGCCGTGGCGATTTCCGCCTCGCGCCGGATGCGTTCGGCAAACGCCACCTGATAACCCGGCCCCACCGGAATCTTGGCTGCGGGCACCGCCCCGCCCGAACTGCAATCAATCAGGTCCACGCCCTCGGCCTTCAACTGGCGTGACAATTCTACCGATTGCGTAATGTCCCAGCCGCCTTCAACCCAGTCGGTGCACGACAGCCGCACCGTCAGCGGCAGCCGATTCGGCCACACCGCCCGCACCGCGCGCGTCGTCTCCAAAAGGAAGCGGATGCGATTTTCAAAACTTCCGCCGTAGCCATCCGTGCGCTGATTCGACAAGGGCGAAAGAAACTCATGGCCCAGATAACCATGCGCCGCATGCAGCTCCAACCACTCGAAACCCACGGCCAGCGCCCGCTGCGCGGCCTGCACGAAATCCGCCTGCACCTGCGCAATATCCGCCACCGTCATCGCCCGCGGCACCTTGGTCAGCGTGTCGCCAAACGCCACCGCACTCGGCGCCAGCGTCGGCCAGCCGCCGGCATTGTCCGCCAGATGCGCGCCACCCTGCCAAGGCAACGCCGCACTGGCTTTGCGGCCGGCATGCGCGAGTTGAATGCCCGCCACGGCACCGTGTTGTTTAAGGAAACGGTTGATGCGCACCAGCGGCTCCAGGTGCTTGTCCGCCCAGAGACCCGCATCGCCCGGGGTAATGCGCCCCGCGGGCGAAACCGCCGTCGCCTCGGCAATCACGAGCCCCGCACCGCCAATGGCCCGCGATCCCAGATGCACCAGATGCCAGTCCGTGGCCACGCCGTCCTCCGAGGAATACTGGCACATCGGTGAAACGCCGATGCGATTGCGCAAGGTGACTGACTTGATCGTGAGTGGGTCGAAAAGTTGCGGCATGAAGCGCCCAACCAACCTTGCTTGATGTATTTCGCAAGCCGGCTGGTGACTATGCCGACACTTCCTTCGCCCACCGTCCGGCCAACACACTGCAAATCACGAGCTGGAGCGCATGGTAGATCATGATCGGCAGCAGTATCAGCCCGAGGCCGGGCTGGGCCCCGAAAATGAGCAGCGCCATCGGCACGCCCGAGGCCAACGTCTTCTTCGAGCCGCAAAACATCGCCGCAATCCGGTCTTCCCGCGCAAACCCCAGCGCGTTGCTCACCACCCGCACACTTGTCATCACAATCGTGAAAACCAACAATGAGCCCGCCAGCACCGTCAGGACCACCGCCCACCCGTGGTCCGACCAGACCCTTTGCTGCACGGAAGCACAAAACGACGTGTAAACCAGCAGTAGAATCGTCCCCCGATCCACGGTATTGATCAGCGGCTTGTGTCCGGCGGCCCACGCACCCAACCACGGCCGGCTCGCCTGCCCCAGCGCCAGCGGCAGCAGCAGCCATTTCACCAGATCAAGTATCACCTCGCCCAATGGCAGCGTCTGGCCGCCGGTTTTGAGCAGCACCCCCACCCACAAGGGCGTGAGCACGACACCCAGCAGGCTCGACAGGGTCGCATTGAACACCGCCGCCGGCACGTTGCCCCGCGCCGCCGCCGTCAACGCCACCGACGATGACACCGTTGAGGGCAGCGCGCACAGGTAGAAAAAGCCCAACCGTAAATCCGGCGCCAGCCAGCCTCCCGCCAGCGCCAACAAGCCCAAACCAAGCAGCGGGAAAAACAGGAACGTGCAGCCCTGCACCACGAGATGCAGCGGCCAGCGCAAGGCGCCCGCCTTCAGCGCGGCGAAAGACAGCAACACGCCGTGCAGGAAGAAAATCAGCGCCACCCCGGCCTTGACCAATATCTCCGGATGCAACCACCCGCCGTGCGCGCCTGGCTCCGGCCAGAGCCACGCCAGCCCCACGGCCACCACCATGCCGATCAAAAACCAGTCGGGCCCGCGTTTCATGCTCGTCCCGTCAGGTGAGTTTCTGCCGCAGCTTGGCAAAAATTTCCGCGAGCTCATCGCGTCCCTCGATCCGCAGCATCCACAGCAAGCCTGCATACACCGCCACTCCGCCGCCGATCAAAATCGCGAGACCGATGGCATCCGCCGCTTTTGATGCCGGGACCAGCAGGATCCACCCCGCCCATCCGCCGGCCACGACGACGCCCATCGCCAGACTGGCGCCCAATACTTTCACCAAATCCCGCGCCAAATGCCGGAAGTGCAGCCCTTCGTGCCCGCGCGACAACTTGCGTTGGAGATACCAAGCCTGCACGACGGTGGAGACGGTGCCCGCCACCGCGAGTCCGACCGTGCCCAGCGGCTTCATCAACGCGAGACTCAGCCCGAGATTCACCACGAAACTGAGCACCGCCGCCCGCACCGGCGTAACGGTGTCCTTTTGCGCATAGAACGCCCGCAGGATCAGGTTCACAAAAGACAGGAAAGGCAGCCCGAGCGCGTAAGTCGCCAGCACGGGTTCCATCAGCGCCGTGTCCTCCGCCTGAAATGCGCCGCGCTGAAACAGCAGCCGGATGATCGGCGTGGCCAACACCATGAGCCCCACTGCCGCCGGGACATTGACGACCAGGATGAGTCGCATGCCCTTGCGGTAAGCCGACGCAAGGTTGACCTGATCACCGGCCGCGGCGTAACGCGAAATCAGCGGGAAAATCACCGTCGAAACCGCCACCGCAAACACTCCGATGGGCAGCTCCATGAGCCGCGTAGCGAGATTGAGCACCGTCACCGCCGAGTCATTGAGCGAAAGCCCCACGATCCGCGCCACCGCCATGTTGATCAGATAAATCGCCGACCCGAACACCGTCGGCCCCATCAGCTTCACGATTTGTTTTATCGCCGGACTCGCCGTGAGATCAAAGCGCGGTCGCCAGCCTTCGGCCATCAACGCCGCCGCCGGCACCACCATCTGCAAAAATCCACCCAGCAACGCACCGGCGCAGAGCCACCGCATCCGGTCGTCCGCCGCCGTCGCCCAGCCGCCATAGACCGCGCCGCCGAGCAACCCGATCATCGCCAGATTGAGCCAGATCGGCGAGAGCGCAGGTTCGAGAAACCGGTGCAGCGTTTGCAACGTCGCGCTGAACGCCGCCGCGAGGCACACCAGCACCAGATACGGGAACAGCACGATCGCGAGCCGGGCCGCTTCGCTCAAACGGACAAAAGTGTCGGCCTCCATGCCCCAACCGCGCCACAGCCCGGCCAGCTGCGGCACCTGCCACAACACCGTCATCGCCAGAATCACCACGACGCCCGTGACCACGAGGAGCCAACTCGCCACCTGATTCACCAGTTGAAACGCCCCGGTGCGTTCGCTCGTTTTCAGTTCGTCGCTCAACGTCGGCACCAACGCCGCGGTCAACGCGCCTTCGCCGAGCAGCCGCCGGAAAAGATTTGGCAGCGTAAACGCCGTGTAGAAGGCCGACGCCAGCGCCGAGGTGCCAAACACCGCCGTCACCAGCATGTCCCGCCCCAGTCCCAGCACGCGCGACACCATCGTCGCCGCGGCGACCACACTGATGTTTTTCAGGCTCTTCGACACGCGCGCAGTATTCTGGAACGTCCGGCCCGCTGGCAAGCGCGCCTGTCAAGCGATCCGCTCAGGGTGCCTGCAACTTCAACTGCGCGCCCTCGACCGTTACATTGGCCAAGCGCTGCCAGGCCCCGGCAATGTCGGCCGGCACCGACTCCGCGGTAAAAAACTTGCTCATCACATAACTCGACAAAAACGGAATCCGCTGCACCGGCAAGGAACCCACCAGCAGCGTGTCGGGTTTATAGGCAAAATGGTCGCCGTCCTGCACAAATCCGCCCGTGGACTGCACCAACACGGTGGCCCCTAGGCTGAGCGCGGTGACACTCACCGGCACGGAGATTTGCATCGCATTGTCACGAATCCGGAAATTAAGCGCACCCGCCACCAGGGTTGGCATCAGGCCCACCGCCTCCTCTGGCTTCTTGGGATCGACCGGTGGCTTGGCTGGCGTTGACGGCTTCACGGCCGGCGCGGCCAGCGCACCCACCGCAGTGTTCAGTTCATCCTCCGACACCACGACGGATTTGCCCGCCACCAACAGCTGGTGCTTCGCCTTCCACTGCCGCCCCTTGTTGGAATCCCGCGAACCCTCGATGTAATAAACCACGTCCGCGCCGAGCTCCTTGGGTAGTTCCTTCACCACCTGCACCGGCTTGGTCGCCAGATAAACTCCGGCCAGCACCACGCCGAGGATGATACTCAACAGGGCTCCGAAAAAAACTTCCGTCCAACTGGGACCGTAAAGCGCGCGATCGATTTTTTTGCTCATGGGGTGATGTTTCTGACCGGGCCGCAAGTTGGAGCCGGCCGCCGGCAAAGGCGAGTTTTTATCAGGCCCGCCGCCAGTCGGCTCGGAGAATTTTCTCGGGCATTGCACCGGAAGGGCTTTTCACCCACCCAAGGAGCCGATGGATTTTGCCGCCGCATTCAAACGTCAGGTCGCCCGCGTCGAAGCCGGACTCGACCGGCACCTGCCGCCCGCCGCCACCCGCCCGACGCGCCTGCACACCGCCATGCGCTACAGTCTGCAGGCCGGCGGCAAGCGGCTCCGCCCCGTGCTCGTGCTGGCCGCGGCCGAGCTCGGCGGCGATCGAGACGACACCGCCCTGCCCGCCGCCGTCGCTCTTGAGTGCCTGCACACCTACTCGCTCATCCATGATGACCTGCCCTGCATGGACAACGACGACCTGCGTCGGGGCCGCCCCACCGCCCACCGGCAGTTCGACGAAGCCACCGCCCTGCTCGCCGGGGACGCCCTGCTGACCCATGCTTTCGCCCTCCTTGCTGAGAGTTATGCCGATCGGCCTTTTCTCGCCCATGCCTTGATCCGCGAACTCGCCGACGCCGCCGGCAGCCGCCGGCTCATCGGCGGTCAGATGGCAGACCTCCTTGCCGAAAAAGACCCCGCCGCGACGGCCGAAGATCTGGAGTTCATTCACCTCAACAAAACCGCCGCGATGATCGAGGCCGCCTTGGTGATGGGTGGCTGGGTGGGAGCGCGGGCCGCTGGCCCGCAAAGTTCGGAAAACGGCGAGCCGCCCACGCTCCCGGCCCTGCGCCGCACCGGCCGGCACCTCGGCCTGGCCTTTCAAATTACCGACGACATCCTCGACGCCACCGCCGACACCGCGACCCTCGGCAAAACCGCCGGCAAGGACGCCAAGGCCGACAAGACGACCTTCGTGAAACTGCACGGCCTCGAAAAATCCCGCGAGCTGGCAGCCGGGCACACCCGTGACGCCGTCACGGCGCTAAATTCTCTGCCAGGCGACACTTCTTTTTTAGCCGCGCTCATCCGCGAATTGGCCACCCGCGGAAAATAGATCCTGGGAGCGCGGGCCGCTGGCCCGCAGGATTGAATAAACAGATTGCGGGCGAGCCGCCCGCGCTCCCGACCTTACTTCGCCGCCGCCGCCGCGTTGACCAAGTCCACAAAGCTCCGCGCTTCGAGGCTCGCGCCGCCAATCAGGCCACCGTCGATGTCTTTTTGTCCCAACAGTTCGGCGGCGTTCGACGGCTTCATCGAACCGCCGTAAAGAATGCGCACCTTCTGGGCGATGGCCTCGCCGAATAGCTTCGTGAGCAACCCGCGGATAAAGGCATGCACTTCCTGCGCTTGGTCCGACGTCGCCACTTTGCCGGTGCCGATGGCCCAGACGGGCTCGTAGGCCACAACGATGCTCGGAGCCTGATCCTTGTTTACGCCGGCGAGGCCCGCTTCGAGCTGCGTTTGCACAACCTTCAGCGTGCTGCCGGCCTCACGTTCGGCGAGCGTCTCACCGACACAGAGAATCGGACGCAACTGGTTTTTCAGCGCGGCCAGCACCTTCTGATTGATGAATGCATCCTGCTCGCCAAACAGCGTGCGGCGTTCGCTGTGACCGAGGATGACGTGCGTGGCAAAGAGCGCCCGCAGCATTGGCGCGGATACTTCGCCCGTGAAGGCACCGGTCGCCTCGAAATGCATGTTCTGCGCGCCCAGCTTGAGGTTGGAACTCTCCAGTGCTTTGCCCACCGCGTCCAACGCCGTGAACGGCGGGCACACCACCACGTCCACCTCGGTGAACTTGCCGATGACGGCCACAAGCTCGGTCGCGAGCGCCACGCCGTCGGACGGCGTCTTGTTCATCTTCCAGTTACCAGCGATGAGTTTTTTACGGAGAGTCATGGTGTGAGAATGAGGTAGGGACCATTATCCCTAACGGCCCGGGGTTTGGCGATGCGATACTGAAAATAAGGGCGCTTAAGGATAAACGCCCCTGCCCTTAGTTTTCCAAAAACACCACGCCCGGGAGCGCTTTGCCTTCGAGAAACTCGAGGCTGGCCCCGCCACCAGTGGAGCAATGCGTGACCTTGTCGGCCACCTTGAATTTCTTAGCCGCAGTCGCGGTATCACCGCCACCCACCACCGTGGTCGCGCCCTGGGCGGTCGCCTCGGCCACGGCTTCCGCCATGGCCTTGGTCGCGCCGGCAAATTTCTCAAACTCGAACACGCCCGCCGGGCCGTTCCAGATGATCGTCTTCGAACGCAGGATGGCCGCGCGGTAGAGCTCGCGTGACTTCGGACCCGCATCGAGTCCCTGCCAGCCGGCCGGAATCCCCGTCGTATCGTCCGCCGGCTGCGTGTTGGCATTCGCGTCGAACTTGTCGGCACAGATGTAATCCACCGGAAAAATAAGCTCCACGCCCTTGGCTTTGGCCTGATCGGCCAGCTCTTGCACGATCTTCGCGCCCTCGGCGTCAAACAGGCTGTCACCAATCGCCATCCCCTTGATGACTTTCTTGAACGTGTAGGCCATGCCGCCGCCGATGATGATCGCATCGGCCTTGCCGAGCAGGTTTTTGATGAGCGGAATCTTGTCGGCAATCTTCGCGCCGCCGAGAATGGCGAGCAGCGGCCGCTGCGGGTGATCGAGCACGGCGGCGAAAGCCTTGAGTTCCGCCGCCATCAGAAAGCCGGCGGCTTTTTGCGGCAGAGCCACGCCCACCATGGACGAATGCGCGCGGTGCGCGGTGCCAAAGGCATCGTTCACAAACACGTCGCCCAGCTTGGTGAGACTGGCGCGAAACGCCGCCACGGCCGCAGGGTCGGCCTTCTGCGTGGTGCCGTCCTCCAACTTTACCTTGCCCTCTTCCTCGATATGAAAACGCAGGTTCTCCAGCAATACGACGGTCCCCGGCGCGAGCTGGGCGCAGGCCGCCTCGACCGCGGGACCGACGCAATCGTCGAGAAACGTGACCGGCTGGCCCAGCAGCTTTTCCAACTCGGCCGCCACGGGCTTGAGCGAAAATTTCGCGAGCTTCTTCCCGTCGGGCCGGCCGAGGTGCGACATGAGGACGACCGCCGCGCCTTTTTCGAGGGCGTATTTGATCGTGGGCAGGGCCGCCACGATGCGCTGGTTGTTGGTGATGGCGCCGGTGGCCTTGTCTTGGGGGACATTGAAGTCCACGCGCATGAGCACGCGCCGGCCGGAGAGATCGAGGTCGCGGATGGAGGAATACATAAGGACTGAAAGACTGAAGAACCGAAGGGCTGTATTCAAAAAAGGCTGAAAGGTGAGGCCGCGGCTGTAAAATTCAGCTCTTCAGTCCTTCAGCCTTTCAGTCTTTGGCTTTGAGGCACTTCGCCTCAAAGCTGCGCGGCGATCTTCTTGGTCAGGTCAACGACGCGGTTGGAATAGCCCCATTCGTTGTCATACCAGCTGACGAGCTTGAAGAAGCGGCTGTTGAGCTCGATGCCGGAGCCGGCGTCGAAGATCGAGGACGACTTGCTGTGAATGAAGTCGGAGGAAACGACCTCGTCGGTCGTGTATTCGAGGATGCCCTTGAGGTAGGTCTCGCTGGCGCGCTTCATCGCCTCGCAGATTTCCTTGTAAGAAGTTTCCTTGGTGGTCCTCACGGTGAGATCCACGACCGAGACCGTCGGGGTCGGCACGCGAAACGACATGCCGGTGAGCTTGCCCTTCACCTCGGGACAAACGAGCGCGGTGGCCTTGGCGGCGCCGGTGCTGGCCGGGATGATGTTGATGGCAGCGGAGCGGCCACCCTTCCAGTCCTTCTTCGAAGGACCGTCCACCGTCTTCTGGGTCGCAGTGTAGGAGTGGACCGTGGTCATGAGGCCTTCCTCGATGCCGAAGCCTTCCTTGAGCAGCACGGAGACGACCGGCGCGAGGCAGTTCGTCGTGCAGGAGGCGTTGGAAATGATGCTGTGCTTGGTGAGGTCGAGTTTGTCGTCGTTTACACCCATCACGATCGTGATGTCCTCACCCTTGCCCGGGGCGGAGATGATAACCTTCTTGGCGCCGGCGGTGATATGCCCTTTCGCCTTTTCCGCCTCGGTGAAGAGGCCGGTGGACTCGATCACGAGGTCCACCCCAAACTTCGCCCAAGGCAGGTCGGCGGGCGTCTTCGCGCTCACCACGTGGATGTCCTTCCCGTTGACCACGAGGACGTCGTCCTCGGTCTTGTCGGGGGAGGATTTCTTCGAGCTGACAGTGCCGTTGAAGCGGCCCTGCGTGGAATCATATTTGAGCAGGTAGGCTAGGTTGTCGGCCGGCACGATATCGCCGACAGCGACCACATCGAGCGTGGTGCCCAAAAGGCCCTGTTCAACGAGGGCGCGGAATACGAGGCGGCCAATGCGGCCAAAACCATTGATAGCGACTTTAACGGCCATGGGACTCTCCAATTTTATAGGTTGTTTGCTGGTTCAGTAGGAATGCCTCCGCGCAAGCACGGAAACGGACCAAATCAACACGCGCGCGAATCGTATGCAAGGGGCATTTCCGGCGCGGTGTGTCATCGCCGGCCCGCCGTTGCCGGGTCGCGGGCTAAACCTGCTCCCCGAGCCAGAGCCCGCAGCTTAGCGCCGGCATGAAGAGCTCTGCCTCCACCGGCTGGCGCGCACCATGACCCGAGAAAAACAGCTCGTGGTCAGCCAGTTGCCGCCAGCGGGCGGAAGCCGGCAAGGCGGCGCCGAGAGGAATGGTGACCTCGGTCGGCAACGGGTTGACCGCAAACAAAAGCTGCTGCACTCCCTGCGAACGGTCCGCGTTATAGAGCACCGCAATCGCCGTGGTATTGGGCGCCGCAAAAAACTGGAAATAGCCTTCGCTCGGCCGCGTCCACAGCCGCAGCAACCGTCCCAGCGCACTCATCCGGAAGGCGATCCAGCCCGCAAAATACGCATGAGTGCCCGGAAACCGGTAGAGCCGCCGGTAATCGAGCGCATTCAAGTCGCCGCGCTGGTAGGTGTTGTTCTCGCCCTGCTTGGAACGGAGAAAATCCTGCCCCGCCGCGATCATCGGGATGCCGATCGAGGCAAAGAGCACGGCCGCCATCAGGTGTGTGCGGTGGCGGTCGTTCGCCGTGGGCGAATGGCCGTTGTGGTCGGGATTTTCCGTGATGACATCGATCCAAGCGCGGTCGTCATGCGATTCGGCGTAGTTCACCGTCTGCGCCGGCCACTTGGCCCAAAACCAAGGCGAGCCCTTCACGAAATACTCAAAGGTCGCCGCGGAACTCCCGCCGCGCACAAACGCGCGCAGAAAATCACGATAGCCGTCGTTCCACGAGCTCCAGCCCGTGTCGCGCAGCGCCCCGGCGATGTGACCGCGGAAACTCCACGGCTCGGCGATGAGAATCACGTCGGGTTTGGCGCGCTTGAGCGCCACCTCGATTTCCCGCAGCGCCTTCACGCCCAGTAACTCGGCGAGATCGAAACGGAATCCGTCCACCCCGTAGGTCGCCAGCAGGTGGAGGCAACTGTCGATGATGAGCCGGCGCGCCATCGTCGACGCCGTGCGCAGATCGTTGCCGCAACCGCTCCAGTTCGCCAGCCGGCCCGCGGCGTCCTGTTCAAAATAATAGAGCTTGTCGATGAACAGCAGGTGCGCCGGCTCGCCCACATGGTTGAAGACCACGTCGAGCACCACCGCGATCCCGCGCCGGTGCAACGCCGCCACGAGCGCCTGCAGCTCATGCACGCCCGAGGCTTTTTCCGGCGCCAGGCTATAGGCACTCGCCGGGGCAAACCAGTTCACCGGCATGTAACCCCAATGGTATTCTTCCCGCGTGCGGTTGTCGAATTCCTGCACCGGCTGCAGCTCGATGCAGTTCACCCCGAGCTGCTCGAGATAGAATTCCGGGCTCTCCACCCACTTGCGCAGACCCGTGAATCCCAGCCGCTCCGCGTCGGTCGCCGCCACCGGGGCCTTCGCCGCCAGATCGCGCACATGCGCCTCGGCGATGACGAGATCCTGCCACGCCGGCGTAACGAAACTCCGGTCGCCCGTGCCCTGCCACACCTTGTCCACCACGATGCCCGGCCCTTGGTGATTCACCAGCGCGAGCGCATACGGGTCCACCACCCGCTGCGTCGGGTCGAATCGCGCCGTGCTGTCGCGCGGCCCGTCGATTTCATACCAATAAAACCAGCCGTGCAGGTTGCCTTCGACCGCCAGCTCCCACACCGCCAGCTCCGCGGGATGGCGCGTCAGCTCGAGCAGTTCCATTTCCTCCAACCCCGCCAGCGTCTGGCCCAGCCGCAGCTTCACGCTGCCCGCCCGCGGCGCAAACAGCCGAAACACCGTCTGTCCCTCCCGCACCAGCGCACCCAGCGCGAGGTCGGTGCTCAGCGAGAAAAAAAACTCGCCCGGCTCCAGCGGCACCCCCGCGCTATCGGCCCCCGCCAGCGCCACGTTCCACGCCACCGACAGGTCCAGCGGCGCATGCAAAGTGAAACGAAAAACCTGCCGCCCCGTGATTTCCGGCACGACGATGTGATTCATATGCCCGTCGGTATCGCCGACGGCATTGGGGGCGTTGTCGGGCAACCGCAGCCACTGGTGCTCGGCGGTCACAAATTTGAACCGCGGCGGCGGCTGCGTGAAAAACCGCGCCGCCGGCCCCGTCCACAGCAGCATGGGTTCGCCTTCCAGTTCGCGGAGTTGCAACCGCCATTCCTCGCGGCCGACCGCCTGCTGCCAGTCGTTGAAATCACCCACGACATACACGGCCTTTTCCGCCGTGGCCTCCGGTGAAAGCGCGAAGACCATTTCGCCCTGCTCGTTAACGAAATACCCGTAGCGCCGCGCCGCCGCGTGCCGTGGCGCCCGTTCGAAGGAGGCAAACACGCGCAACTTCCCTTTCCCTGTCAGCCGCACCGCCGGCAC
The DNA here is from genome assembly GCA_017988885.1 of Opitutaceae bacterium. Lineage (GTDB taxonomy): Bacteria > Verrucomicrobiota > Verrucomicrobiia > Opitutales > Opitutaceae > UBA2377. The sequence continues at coordinate 11,478 of JAGNQV010000031.1, forward strand.
TTCGGTGTCGTCCCAATCGCCCGCATACTCGATGCACCCCGAGACAGGGGATTCGAGCCAGGCGCGGACGGGCAGGTCTTTTTGCATCGGACGGGCAAGTTGGGCGGCCATCCGCCACGCAGCAAGCACGCAGCGCGCCCGGCGTGGCCTTTGGCCGCGAACGCTCAACGTCCAACTTCCAACGCCCAACTTCCCATGGCACTGAAATACAACCTCAGAACGCAAATGGCCCAGGGTTCAGCATTCGGTGTTGGATGTTGGAAGTTGGGCGTTCGACGTTGGATGTTGAAAGTTCGCCGTCAGGCGTCGGATGTTCACTCCGTGCCAGCCAAGGAAAAAATCCTCGTCGCGATGTCCGGCGGAGTGGACAGCTCCGTCGCCGCCCTGCTCCTCCAGCAACAGGGCCATGAGATCGTGGGCGCTTACATGAAGAACTGGATCAATGAGGACAATGTCATCGGTCATTGCCCGTGGCTGCAGGACATCGCCGACGCCCGCGCCGTGGCCGACAAACTCGGCATCGAGTTCCGCGTCGTGAACCTCATGCAGGATTACCGCCGCCTCGTGGTGGATTACCTGCTCGACGGCTACCAGCGCGGCCTCACGCCCAACCCGGACGTGATGTGCAACCGTGAGATGAAATTCGGCGTTTTCCTGCGCTACGCCCAAGCCGAGGGTTTCGCCGCCGTCGCCACCGGCCACTACGCCCAGCGGGGCGAGGTGGCGCGCGTTGCCCCCCACGCGTCGTCCGCCGATCCAAGGTTCCGACCACCGGGCAGGCCGGAGAACGATTCCCTTCACGGGCCGCCCGGAGATCGGACCCTACCCATCCCGCTTCCCCACGAGCCTGAATACGCACTTTTCGAAGGCCTCGATAAAAACAAGGACCAGTCCTACTTCCTCGCCCTGCTATCCCAAGCGCAGCTCCGCGCCGCCCGTTTCCCCATCGGTCATCTGCCGAAGCCCGAACTCCGCCGCCTCGCCCATGAGGCCGGTCTGCCCACCGCCGACAAAAAGGACAGTCAAGGCATCTGCTTCATCGGCGAGGTCAAGATGGCGGATTTCCTCAAAACCTACGTGCCGGAAAAACCCGGTCCCATCGTCCGCGCCACTGATGACAAGATCATTGGCGAGCACCGCGGCCTGCATTACTACACCCTCGGTCAGCGCCGCGGTATTCGCATCCCCTCCAACACCGATCATGAGGCCTACGTCGTCGTGGGCAAACGCGCCCGCGACCACGCCCTGCTCGTCGCCTTCGACCACCCCACCGCGCCCGGCCTGTGGACCAACGAGTGCCGCATCCACCGTCTCAGCTTCATCGGTGAACCCCTCACCGCAGACTGCCGCATCGAATGCCGCGTCCGCTACCGCGACCCTCGCGTCGCGATCGAGTTCATGCCCGAGATGGACCGCGTTGCCCCCAACGCGGTTTCCGGCGGGTCTGGTAATTCTGCCCTACCCCTATCCGCCACCATCAAGTTCGCCCTCCCCCAACGCGCCCTCGCCCCCGGCCAGATTATGGCCCTCTACGACGGCGAACGACTCCTCGGCGGCGGCGTCTTCGCCTAAAGCCCCCGCCGTCAACCGCAACTGCCCCCGCCCCCGCCTAGTCCGCACCGGGGCTCCGCCCCAGAACATGTCAACTAATAGTTGACGTGTCTCCGGTTCACCTTCCCACGGCCCAAGCCGTGACAACCGTCCAGCTTGCTTCGCCGCGGCAAGCACTGGTCCACTGCACCGTATCACTGCGGCTTTTAACGGCCGAGCCGATTGACTGCCAGCTTGTGCCCGACACCGGCACCGGGTGGACTTCACCGGTCACCACCCCATGACCAAACGCGAAGTCATCCGCCTTGCCATCACTCACCAGCGGCCGCCCTACGTGCCGTGGTCTTTCGGCTTCACGGCTGAAGCCCGTGAAAAACTGGAGCGGCACTACGGCACCACCAATCTCGACGGCGTGCTGCACAACCATCTGGTCTGGGCCGGTAATCCTGCGGGCAGCTTTACCGAGCTCGGTGATGATCGAGTGCGCGATGCTTTCGGCGTCATCTGGGACCGCCGGGTGGACAAAGACATTGGCGTCGTGACCAACCTGCAGCTCCCCGACCCGGATCTGTCCGCCTACCGCTTTCCCAATCCCGCCGGAGACATTTTCTTTGCCAGCCTCCCGGAATTGCTGGCCCGCCAGCCTGACTGCTTCCGCGTCTTCCCCATTGGTTTTTCGCTCTATGAACGCGCCTGGACCCTGCGTGGCATGGAGAACCTGATGATGGACTTCATCGAGCACCCGGATTTTGTGCGCGAACTGCTGCACGCCATCGCCGATTTCAACCTCGCCCAGATCCGCCACGCCCTGACTTACGACATCGACGCGGTCTATTTCGGCGACGACTGGGGTCAACAGCAGGGTTTGCAAATGGGCCCCGGGCTATGGCGGGAGTTCATCCGGCCGGAACTGGCGCGGATGTATGCCGCCGTGCGTGCCGCCGGTAAATTCGTCTTCATCCACTCTTGCGGCGATGTGGACGAACTCTTCGACGATCTCATCGCGGCCGGCGTGAACTGCTTCAACCCCTTTCAGCCCGAAGTCATGGACGTGGCCGACCTCATGCGACGCTACCGCGGCCGGCTGGCCTTTCATGGCGGTCTTTCCACCCAACGCACGCTGCCCTACGGCACCCCGGCCGACGTGCGCGCTGAAACCCGGCGCCTGCTCGCGCTCGGCGGCGAAGGCGGCTACATCCTCTCCCCCGCGCATGCGGTGGAAGGCGACGTGCCGCTCGAAAACATGCTGGCTTTCATTGCCGAGGCCCACGCTCAACCCGGCTTCAGCAGCTGAAGCTCTTCAAGCCCGCAGGGAATTCCGGAAACGTTCCGGCCCGCCGGTAAAGCGCGGTAAGCCGTCACCCAATCCGGCCGGGGCCACACCCATGTGCCGCCCATTGGACCGGCCGTATTTGCATACCCCGGGGGACGCAACTCCACCGGCAGGGCTACATCCTGCCGGGACCTAACTTACTTTTTATACCAGTTGCCGCTTTCATCCTGCAGCCAGACTCCGGCGGCGCTGTTTTGCGCAATCTGCTTGGCGCGGGCCCGGCCGACCGCTTCGGCGGAAGCGCCGGTCTGCTTCGCGAGGGCGGCGTAAACCGTCCCGCGATCATTATTTTCGTCGGCGGACACGCTGGCCGCATCGCCGCCAGCACTGCGCACCTCCAGCAGGCCGCGGTTGTTTTCACCGAGCGCACCGCTGGACTTGAGTTCATCAATCTTGGGCAGGCGCTGCGACATGCGGACGCGCACCGCCCCGAGATCCTGAGCGGGCGCGGTCACGGTGATGCAGGCCAAGGCCAAGAGTGAAAGCAGCAAGCGAAGAGAGAGAGTTTTCATGGGTATCAGGAGTGGGTGTCGGAAGTGATGGTCGTGGATTTTTTGTCCAAGTCGCCGAAGAAATCATCGAGCGCCTTGTCCACCTTGACGTTTACGTCCACGATGGCGTGAACCTGGATCGGATCCATTTTCACATGGATGCAGCCGCCCAGTGTGGCGGCGAGGAAAAGGAGCGGGAGGTGGCGAAGCATGGCGGGCATTGCAGAGAGAGAGACCGCAAAGCGCAATCCAGGTTTCAATTTAACGGCCCGAATTTTATCTTGGCCCGGTCGTCCAGGCCCAGTTTGAGAATCTGCTCCAGTGGACCGGCAACGTTGATGGTAAAACTCACCTGCTCGACGATACTGCCAGCAGGCGGGCGGGCAGACACCTCGACCGTGGCGGACCGCGCGCCGCCGGTGCCATCGGGATAGAGTTCCACGCGCAACTTTTCCACCGTGAGGGACTGTTCGCCAAGTTCGATATGCCGCAGGCTGTCGTAGGCCGGATTTTCGGGGGAAAGCCAGCGCGCCAGCGGCCCCAGCCACGCCGGCACCAGCTGAATTCGCTCCGGCATGTGTTGCGTCAAAAAACCCGGTGCGGCGGCCAGCCGCAGGGATGCGGGCGTGTCGGGCAGCACGTTCAACGAGCCGGAGCCGGGTTCGAAACCGGCGGCGGAACTCCAATGCAAGGCGATGCGCCCGCTCAACCGGCCGTGCGCCTCGGCCAGCGTCTCGGGGAGCAGGCTGGCCAGCTCGCTCAAGGCCACTCCAGTCAATTCCGCCGTGGTGCGCACTTCGAGTCGTGCAGGATCGAAAACGAAAGGCGCCAGCACGACGCGCCCACCCAAAACCTCCACTTCAGTCTGGCTCACCGCAATCCGTCCGTCGGGCGCACCCGCCGCCTCAATTCCCAGATTGCGGGCCACGATTCCTTCCGCTTCCGCACGGCCGACCTTGAGCTGCGCGGTTTGCAGCGCGACGCCCCCGGCCCCCAATGCGAGCGTGCTGCTCAGATTAATCTCATCGGCAGACCAGCCCTGCGCGGAGCTGGCCGCGTGGCCGCCTTGCATCACCGCGGTCATCACCCCCTCCGGCATCCAGTCCCGCACCGCGCCGCTGCCGCCGAGCTGCAAGTGCCCGCTCACCTCCAAGTCGTCGGGCAGCGTCGCCGCCGTCGCCGCCGACCGCCACCAACGCGCAAGGTCAATGCTCCCTTCCTTGATTTTCCACTGCCCGGGCGTTCCGTCCATTGGCAGCACCGCATCCGCGTGCAGCTCGAAACCGGGAGCCGTGAGCGTCACCTGCACCTGGAGCACGCCGTCGGTCGGTGGCTGGATTTGCAACCGCCAGAGCACCGGGGGCGCCCCGCGCAGCGCACGCATTTCCATTTTTCCGGTTAACTCTCCGCTCAGCGGTGGCAGTCCTGCCGCCATCGCACCGCCGCAAAGGCCCGCGCCCAAAGCGAAGTTGAACAGGAATCGGAGCGGACGGCGCATGCGGAATAGATTCGGCAAAGGACCAAAGGTTGCTAGTCAATCTGCGGTCCCTTTCGCCGCATCCAATCCCAAATTGCATGGCCCGCTCCCACTTCCGGCTTCGTGAACAAATCATGCCCCCCCGGCACGAGCCCTACTTTCGCTGGCGCGGGCGGGCCGTTTCGCGCATCGAGGCCCTCGCGGACGCAGTGTTTGCCTTCGCCGTCACCCTGTTGGTCGTAGCGCTGGAGGTGCCGCGGACGTTCGACGGCCTCATGAATGCCATCCGTGGTTTTCCCGCCTTCACGGTGTGTTTCATCCTGCTGATGATTTTCTGGAACGCCCATTACCGGTTCTTCCGGCGTTACGGACTGGAGGACCGCTTCACCCGTTTCACCTCGATCGCGATCCTGCTGTTTGTGCTGTTTTGCGTATATCCGCTGAAGTTTCTCTTTGGCGCGATCCTGCAATTTGGCGCCACGAATACGCCGCATATCGAAACCCTCGCCCAGTTGAAAATCATCTATGAAGTCTATGGCTTGGCTTTCATCTGCATCTGGGCGCTTTACGCCGCCCTTTATTTCCATGCCCTCAAACTGCGCGATGTGCTGGGCCTGAACCAAGCCGAGGTTTTGCAGACGCGGGAGCCCTTGATCGGCTTCATGCTCAACATTCTGGTCTGCCTGTTGTCCATCAGTCTGGCGCAGTTCGCCGTTCCCACGGGGCTGCCGGGTTTTGCTTATATTCTGCTTGGCCCGCTGCTGGGGCTTAACGGCATGTGGCACGGCCGGCAGGTCCGCGCCCTCGCGCACAATCAAATTCCCCAGCAAGACAACCGGCGCCACGCCGAACGCGGCCAGATGTAAGCCGGCTGCATTTCGCTGTAAAAATCTGTTAAATTACGTTGCACGACTGACTGATTTGGCTGAATTCCGACCCTTGGCTTGCTGCGGCACAACCGTCGCACAAGTTTTTCGTGTCACGTAATGGAAGCCAAAACTCACCAGTCCGACAACTTTACCGCGCCGACGCCGGATGAATTGCTCAAGCATTTCCCCGCTCGGATTCGCGAGAGCTACGCCCGGTTTGTCGCCACTCGCGACCCGGCGGCGGCGGACGAAGTCGTCATCGCCATCGTGCGCGACCACGTCCCGGCCAAAAAGCTGGCGGGCACGCCCGCCACCCTCACGGACGCCGTGTCCCTGATGGCCGACCTGGGTATCGACTCGGTGGCCATCGCCGATGCGGTCTTCATGTTGGAGGATGTCTTTGGCGTGAACATCGCCAACAAGGAACTGGTGCGACTGCGCACGATCGGCGACTTGCGCGCCTTCATCCGCACGAAGCTTGCGCAACAGGCACAGGGCTGAGTTTCCCGGCATGCCGCGCCACGCCGTCATCACCGGGCTCGGTTTCATCACCTGTATCGGCAACGATCAGGCGACCGTGCAAAAAAATCTCCGCGAGGGGCAGCATGGCTTGGAATGCGTCGAATTTCTCGGCAATCCGGACCTCAGCGTAAAAGTCGTCGGCACGATCAAGGAATTCACGGCCGCGACCCCGCATTGGCGCGACTGGCGTTATCCAGCCCGCTACGAACTGCCGCGCGAGGCGCTCCGCGGCCTTTCCCCCCACGGTTTGTATGCGCTTTGCGCCGTCGAGCAGGCGCTGGCCGATGCGCGACTGGGCGCCCCCGAAATCACCGACGGCGCCACCGGACTGTATTGCGCCTCGGCCGGCTCCACCCTGCTCGCGCACTACCATGTCAGCCGGCTGCTCGAGGCCCGCGGCGAGCGCTGTCATCCACTGAGCGTCATCTCCTCCATCGCGGGCACGCTGAACTTCAATCTCGCCGCGCACTACGGCATTCGCGGCGCCGTCGGCGGCTTTGTGGCCGCCTGCGCCTCCTCCAGCCACGCCCTCGGTTGCGCCCTCGACGACATCCGCCTCGGCCGCCAGCAGCGCATGATCGTGGTGGGCGCCGAGGAAGCGACTGCCGAGAGCATCCTGCCTTTCAGTGCGATGGGCGCGCTTTCCACCAATCCCGATCCCAGCACCGCCTCGCGTCCGTTCGATGCCGCGCGCGACGGCTTCGTGGGTTCCGGCGGCGCGGTCGCCCTGATTATTGAGGAAGCCGAATACGCCCGGGCCCGCGGTGCCCCCATCTACGCCGAATTCGCCGGCTGGGGCCAGGCCGCGGATGGCTATAACATCGCGATTTCCCATCCGGAAGGCACCGGCCTCGTCGATGCGATTCGTCGCGCCCTCACCGACACCGGTTTGCCACCGGCCGGCATCAATTACATCAACGCGCACGCGACTTCGACGCACGCCGGCGATCGGTCCGAGGCGATTGCGTTGCAAAAAGTGTTTTCCGAGGCGGGGGCTTATCCCCGCATCAGCAGCACCAAGGGCCTGACCGGGCATCCGCTCTCGATGGCCGGCGTGATGGAGGCGGCGTTTTGCGCCCTTGCAATCAAGCACGGTTTCATGCCCGGCAACGCCCATCTGTGCAATCCGGATCCCATTTGCACCGGGTTGGATTTGCCGCGGCATACCTTGAATGAAGCACCGCGCACCGTGCTGAGCACCAGCAGCGGTTTCGGCGGCAGCAACGTGGCGCTGATCTTCAAGCAGGCCTAAAATCCATCCGGTGCCTCACGGCACCGGCACGGGAGTCAGGCTCCAGATATCCTTGGCGTATTCGCGAATGGTGCGGTCGCTGGAAAACTTGCCCACGCGGGCGGTGTTGAGGATCGCCATGCGCGCCCATTTCACCCGATTGCGGTAGGCCGCATCCACGCGGTCCTGACTTTCGCAATAGGCCCGGAAATCGGCGAGCACGAGGAACGGATCCCCATCGTGCATGAGCGTGCCGTGCACCGTGGCAAAGGCGCCGGACTCACCCGGGGTCCAGTAATCACTGCCCAGCCAGTCGATGACCGCGCGCAATTCCTCGTCGGCATTGTAATAATCGTGCGGGTTGTAGCCCTTGGCGTAGAGCGCCTCGACCTCCTGCACGGTGAGCCCGAAGATGAAGATGTTGTCGGCCCCCACTTCCTCGCCGATTTCCACGTTGGCCCCGTCCAAGGTGCCGATGGTCAGCGCGCCGTTGAGCGCCAGTTTCATGTTGCCGGTGCCGGAGGCCTCCTTGCCCGCGGTGGAGATCTGCTCCGAGAGATCGGCGGCGGGAATGATTTTGCCAGCGAGTGAAACCCGGTAATTGGGCAGGAAGGCCACCTTCAGCTTCCCGCCGATGCGCTCATCCGCATTAATGCGCGCCCCGATGGTGTTGATGGCGCGGATGATGTTCTTCGCCACGTCATAGCCGGGTGCGGCCTTCGCCGCAAAAATGAAGACGCGCGGCACAATATCGAGCGCGGGATTCTGTAGGAGCCGGCGGTAGAGCACGAGGATGTGCAGCAGATTCAGGTGCTGGCGCTTGTATTCATGCAGGCGCTTGATCTGCACGTCGAAGAGCGCGTCGGGCGAAACCACGATGCCGCACTCCGCCTGGATGACCGCGGCAAGGTCCACCTTGTTGGCGCGCTTGATGGCCATGAACTCAGTCTGAAACCCGCGGTCATCGGCAAATTTTTCCAACCCCCGCAGGCGATCCAGCTCGCGCGGCCAGCTGCTGACCTCGAGCGAACGCGTGATGAGCGCGGCGAGACGCGGGTTGACCTGCAGGAGCCAGCGGCGTGGCGTGATGCCGTTCGTCTTGTTTTGAAATTTACCGGGGAAAAGCGCGTCGAGTTCGGGAAAGAGATTTTTCTTGAGCAACTGCGTGTGCAGCGCCGCGACGCCGTTGACCGCATGCGCGCCGACGACCGAGAGATGCGCCATGCGCACCATCTTGGTGCCGTTCTCCTCGATCAGCGAACAGATGCGCAGCTTCTCGCTGTCGCCGGGCCAATGCGCGGCGACCTCGATGAGGTGATGCTGGTTGATCTCAAAGATGATCTGTAAATGCCGGGGCAGCACCCGCTCGAACAACGGCACGCTCCAGCGTTCGAGGGCCTCCGGCAGCAGGGTGTGGTTGGTGTAGCCAAACGTGCGCCGGACAATCGCCCACGCCGCCGCCCACTCGAACTTTTGTTCGTCGAGGAGGATGCGCATGAGTTCGACAATGGCGATGGCGGGATGCGTGTCGTTGAGCTGCACCGCGACTTTGTCGGCAAAGTTCGCCCAACTGTTGCCCGCCGGCCGGAAATGGCGGCGGATGATGTCGCGCAGCGAACAGGCGACGAAAAAATACTGCTGCACGAGCCGCAGCTCTTTGCCGTTCTCGGTTTTATCGTTCGGGTAAAGCACCTTGGAGACCGTCTCACCGACCGCCTTCTCGCGCACGGCGTCGACGTAGCCGCCGCGATTGAACGCCGCGAGGTCGAAGTCCTCCGTGGACTTCGAGGCCCAGAGCCGCAGCAGGTTCACCGTCTTGGTGCCGTAGCCTGCGGTCGGAATATCGTGCGGCACCCCGAGGATGGTTTTCGTCTCGACCCAATGCGGCCGGTAGTTGCCGCGATCATCAAAGACATTTTCCACCCGGCCGAAGATGCGGACTTCCTGCGTGTATTCGGGGCGCACGACCTCCCACGGACTGCCGAAAATGATCCAGTTGTCCGGATGCTCTACCTGGTTGCCGTTGACAAACTCCTGCTTGAACAGGCCGAACTCGTAATAAATGCCGTAGCCCAGCGCCGGAAAATCCAACGTCGCCAGCGAGTCCAGGAAACACGCCGCCAGCCGGCCGAGGCCGCCATTGCCCAAACCCATGTCCACTTCGCTTTCACGAATCTTCTCAAAATCCTGCCCGAGCGAAGCCAGCGCCGCCTGCGCGGGGCCGAGCAGATCCGTGGCGATCAGGTTGTTCACGAACAAGCGCCCCATCAGGTATTCGAGTGAAAAATAGTAAACCCGCCGGGCGTTCTGCTTCGCATGCTCCGCCTGCGTCTCGATCATCCGCTCGTGGATGGTGTCGCGCACGGCCAGTGCGGTGGCCACCCACCAGTCACGCGGCGTCGCGCCCTCGGCATGCCGTGCGAGCGTCGAGGTCAAATGCCGCAGGATCAGTGAGCGCAACACCACTTCGGGCGTGTCCGGATGCGGACGGCCGGCAGCAGGAGCAGGAACAGGTGTGGCGACTGGTTTCTTTTTAGACGGCATGGATGGAAACAATAGCTACCAAGATTCGTGCCACGAAGGGGTGTTGGTCACGCTAATTTTTGAAAACGTCGCGCGAGCTCGAGGTGGTTGAGCTCGATGTAAGTCGGCCGGCCCGCCGGGCTGGTGAGCGGGTGCTGCGTTGCAAAGAGCTGCCCCACCAAGCCGCGCAGGTCCGCCTCGCTGGCGTTTTCCGGCAAGCGCACGGCCTTGGCCGCGGCCAGCCGGGCCAGTTCCTCGCGGGCCAGATCAACATTTTTAGCCGGAATCCGCCCTTCCCGCACGAGTCCGAGCAGGTCGCGCAGAAAAGATTCGGCATCGCCCGGCTCGAGCCAGGCCGGCACAGCCTCGATGCGAAAAAAATTCCGCCCGAACTCGGCGATCTCAAAACCGCAGCCTTGGAGCAGCTCCAACCGGTCGAGCAGCAGCGCCGTCGCGATGGGATCGAGCTCCACCGGAATGGGCAGCAGCAAACGCTGGCTCGGCACCGCCCGCGCCTCGAACTGCGCCTGCAGGCGTTCAAACCAAATCCGTTCATGCGCCGCGCGGCGATCGAGCAGAATCAGTCCGGCCGTGGTCTCGAACAGCGCAAAACTGCCATGCGCCAGTCCGAGGTATCGCCAAGCCGCGGCTTCGGGTTTTGCTTTAGGATTCTCGATTGGCGCGGGCCCGACCGGAGGAGGCGCCAACGGCCGCGACGCCAGCGGCGTAAAGGGCAGCCGTGCCGTCGGTGCAGGCAGCGGCCGCAGCGGCACCGGGGGTGGCGGCGCACCCGCGATGGACGCCGGCCCAGGCTCCGGCTCCCGATTGCCGGCATCCACAACGGGCCGGGTCGCCGGTGCACCCAGTTCCCGCAGCCGCGTGAGCACCGCCCGGATCACAAAGCTCCGCACGGCCGGCTCACTCCGAAAGCGCACCTCCCGTTTGGCCGGATGGACGTTCACGTCCACCGCCGCCGGATCACATTCAAAAAAAACAAAAGCCAGCGGATAACGCCCCTTCGGCAGCGATTCGTGATAACTCTCGATCAGCGCATAATTGAGCGTGCGGCTGTCCACCGGGCGCTGGTTGACGAAAACAATCATCTCGTGCCGGGTCGCGCGCCCCACCCCCGGCCGCCCGATCAAGCCGCTGAGCCGCATGCCATTTTCCGCCATTTCCAGCGGCACCAGCGCCTCGGCCGTTTGCCGGCCAAAAATCTCCCCCACCCGCTCGGCCAGCGTCGTGCATTCCGGCGAGCGGAAAATTACGCGGCCGTCCTCAATCAGCGTGAAGGCCGTCTGCGGACACGCCAGTGCGTAGAGCCGCACGCATTGGATGATGTGGGCCGATTCTGTCTGGTCGGTCTTCAGGAACTTCCGGCGCGCCGGCACCGAGTTGAAAAGATGCGTGACTTCGATGCGCGTGCCCACCGGCCGGCCGCAATCGCGCACGTGCACGAACTTTCCGCCGTTCACCAGAATTTCCGAGCCCACATCCTGCCCGGTCTCGCGGGTCTGCAGCTCGAAGCGCGACACGCTGGCGATCGAGGGCAGCGCCTCGCCGCGAAAACCATAACTGGCCAGCCGGTCGAGGTCGTCGGCCACCGCGATCTTGCTCGTCGCGTGGCGCTCGAGCGCCAGCAGGGCGTCATCGCGCGACATGCCCGCGCCATTGTCCTCGATGCGCATGAGTGAACGGCCACCGTGCCGGAATTCCACCTCGATGCGGGTGGCGCCGGCATCGAGCGCATTCTCGACCAATTCCTTCACCACCGCCGCCGGTCGCTCAATGACCTCGCCCGCGGCGATCTGGTTGGCGACCCGGTCGGGTAGAATGCGAACTTTGGCCATGA
>JAGNQV010000175.1 GCA_017988885.1 Opitutaceae bacterium
GCGGCTCGGTGGACGGGGTGCCCGGAGCCATCGAAGCGCACATGCAGGCGGGTGATGCCCTCGTGTTCGTCGATGCGATGAGCCATGGCTCGGCCCGGCGCGTGAATGCCGGCGAGCGCAAGATCGCGGTTTATCGCTACGGTTCCTCGTGGAATCGCACCCGCTGGGGTTATCATGCTTCGCCGGAATTGCTGGCCCGCGCCAATCCCTTTGCGCGGAAACTCGTTCATCCACAGGAATACATCCGCCCGCCGGGCACGGCCGCGCGCTGGTGAGCCGGCGGGGATTAACCTGAGCGCTTCGGCGCCGCTCCCGTTGGGGGCGGCGCCATTTTTTTCGGCGGCTCGGAAGGAGCGGGTTCCACGGCAAATTGAAATTTACCGTATTGGATGAACGAGTCAGGCACGGCGGCGATATAGGTGCCGCGGAGATCCTTTTCGTTGAGCACACCGCGCAACACGATGCGGACATCCTCGCTCAGCCGGCCCTCGAGCTCGCACCACGCGTCGCGCAGGCGGCCGGTCATTTTGCCTGAACCGGACAAAGGGGCCTCGGTGTGGATTTCGGCCGTCAGCTTTTCCCCATCAATGGTCAGCACGAGCCGGGCCTGGGCGGTCACATCACCTGTGGTGTTGGTGATAGGCCCGGCAAGCATGAGAGTGCGCGGCGCCGCGGTGGCCAGTGCGGCGGTGAGGAGAAAAATGACAAGCAAGCCGGAGTGCTTCATGGCGCGGCGGCAGTTTTCTTGGGCGGCGGAGTTTTCATTTTTTCCACCTGCGCCTGCATCTTGCGCATCAGGAAGCCCCAGGTGCCCTTGGAGCCGCTGACGGCCTTGGCGAGCAGATCGTAGAGCGGACGAGTATCAGGCTGGCCGGCTTTACCGCCGAGAATAAATTTTTCCTTGAGCGGCCGGTAGCCATCGGCGCGCGGCTTTTTTTCCAGCAGGCTCATCCCGCCGAGAATGGTGGCGACCTCGTCCTTCGCGGCGAGTTCGACCGAGAGCTCGAGCGGCCGGTTCATGAGTGGCTCGTCCTCGACCGCCGGGATGCGACCGTAGCCGAGCAGACGGGCCTGCGGGGAATCGAAACGAAATTCATCCAGGCTCACGGTGCCGTCGGCGGTGCGCTGGCCGCTGATGCGCAGCTGGTCCAATGGCATTTCGGAAAATTGCCGCAGGAGCCGGCCGAGCGCGCGCAATTCCGGCGAGAGCAGCACCGTGCCGCCGAAGACGACGGCCGTCGCCATCATGTCCTGCTTGGGCACGGTCAGGCGCATGACGCCTTGCCGGCCCTCGACCGTGAACGCGCCCTCGGCGCGATCGATGAGCTCGAACATCGCGTTGCCGCGGCTGGCCAGCGTGGAGTGCACGTTGATGCGTGCGTCCAACGAGGCAATCTGGTTGGGAAACACCGTCTGCACCACGCGCGCCGACTCGAATTGCTCGATGTGAAAATCGCCGGCGAGCCAGTGATTGGCGGATTTATCCTCCGGCTTGTAATCCACGCGCAACTGCCCGCCCCAGCGGCCGGCAAACATTTCGCCGCTGAGATTGCTGAGCACGAGGTCGGTGTCGCCGAGGTCGAGCCGGCCGCGCACGTGATCAATGCGGTAGGGCGCGAACTGGACGGTGCCGAGATCGAGGTCGAAATAGCCGCGCAGGGCGCTCCAGAACGGAGTGTCATACTGTTTATAAACCCGGCCTTTGGCCGGCCGCGCGGTGGCGGAAGCGGCGGTGGCGGTCTTTACCGGTGCGGCGGCGAGGGGTGGCTGGAAGGCTTCGGCGAGCGCCAGCAACTCGGCGACATCGAGGAATTTGCTATGAAAACCGGAAGCGAGGTGGAGGTTGGCCTCGCGCAGGTTGAAGGTGACATCGAAATTCGCATCGGTCGGCTGTGGCGTGGTGGCGTAGCGCACGTTCACGTCGGCGGCAAACGTGGTGGCTTTGGAGACCTTGCCGTGCGCGGTGACCTCGAGGACGGGCAAAGTGCGCTTGCCATCTGCGGCCGGCACGCCTTCCAGGCGGCTCCAGGATTCGAGCGGGGCTTCGCCCATTATGTCACCATTGAGCCGCGTGGTAAGAGTGCCGCGCGCCGGCAGCCCCGTGCCTTGGAGGGCGGCGAATTTTGCCAACGGGGCTAAATCAATGCGTGAGCTGAGTTCAATCCCGCTTGGTAGAATGAGCTCAGCGTTGCCGATAAAACCGAGCGCCAGCTCGAAATTAACGGCGGTCTGGCCGGCTACGCCGATGGTGCCATCGGTCAGATGGGCGGTGCCGGTGTAGGCAAGCTGACTTTTCGGCGCCGAGACAAAAATGCAGGTCAGGTCGAGGCCGGGGTAGGTGAAAAAATCCGCCGCCCGCACCAGTTCGGTGGCACCGCGCCGCGCGCCAAAGCCGAGCACCTGCAGGGGTTTGACCGGCCGCAGTTGGAATTGGGTGAGATGGGCGCCGAGCAGAAAACCGGCCGGCTGCAGGCGGCCTTCCAGCGTGAGCCCGTCACTGAACGGCTGCAGCCACGCGAGCGGGATTTCGCCGGTATTGATCCGGAGCGGCTGGATCGTGCTGAAAGTGAACATGTGCTGCGTTGAAAAGCCGAAGACGAAGGGCTCGGGCGCGACGACGCTGAGCAACTCGGCCTCGCCCCGGCGCACGCGCAGGTCGAAGGTGTCCATCGCGGCGATCGTTTCGTTTTCGTTGTGGAGCGCGGCGTGGAGCGTGACAGTGAGCGCGCCGAACGTGCCGGCACTGTGCGGCAGCGCGGGCAGATCCGCGGCGAGGTCAAAAGTGGCGCGACCTTTGCGATCGGCGAGGGTGGCCTCGGCCGTGATGCGGCCGCTGAGCTGGTTGCCGTCGCCATCGCGCGCGACGAGTTGGCCGAGCGTGGCGGTGTAGGCCTCACCTTTCGCGGTCGCGGCCGGGCTGAGCGTGAGCTCACCGCGCCACGGCTCCTTGTTTCCGTTCGCGAGTGAAAGGCCGGTGAACCGCCAGGGTTGCACGGTCGCAAATTCGAAGCCGCCGGCAACGCCCGGGCGCAGCACGGACTCGCCCGCGGCGAAGGTGCCGGTGAAGGCGTAACCCGGCAGCGCGGGTTCAAGCCAACGCTGGGTCCAATCGAGCGGCAGATCATGAAATTGAAACCGCAGCCAGTCGCCGGTGGCGCCCGGCGTTTCCAGCGGAGTATAATGTTCGATGTCGGCGGAAAGCGGCCGCAGCAGCTGCACGGTCAGGCAGGGTGGGGTCGCGGCATCACGCTGCGCCGTGAGGGTGAACGCTTGCAGGTGCAGCCAGTCGCCCTCGAGGCGCGCGGCCCAGTGCGTGGCAAGGTTGAAAGGTGCGGGTTGACCGGGCTGGGCCAGCCAATCCGGCAGCGTGGCCTGCAACTGACCGGTGGTGGCGATATGCTCCGTCGCCAGTTCATAAGTGGCATCAACCACAGCCGAGAGCCGGTCGTGCGTCGGGGTGCTGGCGGCCAGGTCGGGTATCCGGATCGTCACCGCTTTTTCCGTGAGCGTGAGCGTGGGGCTCAGGGTAAAATTAGCCTCGCGCAACGGTGGCAGCGGAGGGTAGGAGACATTTACCGGGCCGAGCGTGGCAGGAGCGAGGGGATCAAGCTGCAGCACCTTGCCGCCTAGCAGGCGCAGATTCCAACGGCCGGAAAATTCGCCACCAGCGAGGGTGAGATCATTGGCCACCAGCCAGGGGTTGGCCCAGGTGGCGGGCCAGCGCGTGAGTTCGAGTTTGGCCAACGGGGTCGCGGGCGGGTTCAGCGGGTCGAAGGGTTGCACCAGAGACAATTGCGCGGCGGCGGGTGCGGTGGCGCCTTGCAGTGTGCCGGCAAGTTTTTTCAACAACAGCTTTCCGCCGCGACGGGTGAGGGCGGCTTCGAGGTGCCCCTTGAAGGCATCAAGCACGGCGAGTTCCGGCATAAGTGCGCCCCACTCGCTGCCGTCTAAATCCCCGCGCAAGGTCACTTCCAGGTCGTTGGTGTTGAGGTCTAAAACCAGATCTGCCGTGCCCTGCAGGGCGGCTCGGGGGAGTGGGCGTCCCGGCGGGCCCTGCCCGAGAGACTGGTCGGCGTGAAAGGTGAGCCGGCCCACGAGCACCGCCTGCGCGGTCTCGAGTTGACCGTTAAATTCGATTTCTCCCGCGGCCCCACAATCCAGTTTGGCGTGATATTTTTCGCCGCCGGGGGTGGCGGTGATGGCAAGGGTGAGTTTACCGGCGGGCAGGACCAGCGGCCCGTAGTGCGGCAGCGTCAACTCGCCCGCGACGGTGAGGCTGGCCACGCCATGATCCTTGGTCTGCGTCACGCGGAGCGTGCCGGTGCTGCGAACCCGGTTGTCGGGAGCGAGGGGGAGCAAGGCTGAGTTGACGGCCAAGCGGTAGGTGAATGCGCCGGGTTGATCAGCGGAGACGCCGCCACCCTGCACGCCGAAGTCGCCGACCACGACCGATTCGCCGCCATCATTGACCGTGATCTGACCATCGATCTGCGCGGTATCAATGGCCCAGGAAAAGGGCGATTGCAGCAGGCGCAGTGCGCCCTCGAAAGCCGGGGCCGGCGTGCCGGTGGTGGGCGCAGTGACGAGCTGTGCGGGCGTGAAGATGACGTTAAGCTTTTGGGCTTCGACGCGCTCCAGCCGCAGCTCGCGCTGGCTGAAAAGCCGGAGGGGCGCGATGCGGATGGCGATGGGCTCTGTTTTGGCGCTGATTCCGGGCATCACAAAATCCATCCCGCGGGCCTCCATGCCGCCGGGGGTGACCCCAAATTTAAGGAAGCTCACGGTCCACCCCGGTTGCGTCGCGACCAACCGCCGCACGATCCAGGCCTGCACCGGGGGAGCGCTTAACAAGCCGAAGAATAAAATCACGCCGGCGAGCATGCCGCCTAGAAAAATCCAAAGCCAACGCCGCCGGCCGGTTTTCTGGGGAGCAGGTGACTTGGCGGGAGGAAGGGACACGCGGCGCGAAGACTCGATAAATTTCAGGCCGTCAGCAAGCGTGCACAGAGCGCTACCAGCCGGGCGCGCAGCGGCTCACTGCGGGCGGTGAAGGCACGCTGGTGCTGTTCGTATTCGGTTCGTCCGGCCGCGGTCTCGACGGGGATGGGCGGGAAACCGAGCTTTTGGAGGTCGTAGGGGCTGGCGCGCATATCCACCTCGCGAATGTCGCGGGCGAGTGCGAAGCAGTCGGCGATGAGTTCGGACGGAGTGAAAGGCGCGAGTTTGAACGCCCATTTGTAAAGATCCATGTTGGCGTGCAGGCAGCCGCGCTGTTCGTGCTGCGGCAAGGTGTCGCGTGCCGGTTGAAGTTTATTGAGCGGCCGGGCGGGCGCGGTGAAAAAACGGAACGCGTCAAAATGCGAGCAGGCGATGGGGGCGGCTTCGACGATGCGGGCGAGTGCGTCCGGCGGAAAGCGCAGCGGATACTGGTTGTGACGGATTTCGTCGGGGGTTTGCCGGTAAACCATCGCCCACTCGTGCAGGCCGTAGCAGCCGAAGAAAGCCGGCCGGACTTGCATCGTTAGCAGCAGGTCGCGCAGCCAGACGACGAATTCGCGGCGTGGCGGCGGCAGCGTGGCGGGATCGAGCGCTACGCCGGCGCCGGTCTCGCGGTATTCCGGCCAGCGGAGGAATGCGCGCGCGGCAGCACCGGCGAGGACCACATCCGGTCCGGGGTGCCAGCGGCGCAGCCAGGCGGCGCGGAACGAGTAATAGCTGAACAAGAAATGATAGACGGGATGATTTTCACCGCGCGCGGCCCGCGCCTGATGCGGATCGGTCCACGCGCGCACCCGTTGCTCATGGCCCGACCGGCGGGCGTGCCAGTCGGATTCGGCGAGGAGCGTGGGAGCAGGTGCGACGGCGGGCATGCGACCGAGCAGCAGGCAGCAAAAGCGGGAAAACGTCAAAGCGGCTTCGTGGACCGCGGCTGGCCGAATGATCGGACCCCTTAGAAAATTCTGTAAGGAACCGGCGGAAGCGGCGACTAATAGGGGAGTGAGTTCATCTGCTGATCACGTTATCCGCTTCCAGGGCTGGCTGGAGGAGCATCGGGGCATCCGGGTGACGGTGGTGCGGGCGTATGCGTGGGCGGCGGCGG
>JAGNQV010000032.1 GCA_017988885.1 Opitutaceae bacterium
CCCGCACAGCTCCCGCGCGAGCCGGGCTGTATCGGGACCGCTGACACGCAGCACGGCCAAGGCCGAGGTGCCGGTCGGAGTCGCCAGTGCGGCGATGGTATCATGGAAACGCGCCATCGCACGCAGGCAACCCAGCCGCCGCACGAACGCAAAATAAAACCGGCCGGCGGCAAGCCGACGGGGCGCGCCAGGTTAATGCGGCGCGACTTCGATCACGCGGGCACTGACGCCGTCGGCGATCTTGTCGCCCGGATAAACGATGACCTGTTCCCCTTCGCGCAAGCCGGCGATAATTTCCGTTTCCAAACCGTTTCCGTGGCCGGTTTGCACGGCGCGCAGGCGGGCGGTGCGACCGTCGAGGACGAAGGTCTGCCAGCGATCGCCGCGTTGGAAAAGTGCGCCCGAAGGAACCTTTAAAATGTTGGCTCCCTCCCACGTCACGATGCGGGCCTCGACCCGGTAAGCATCGCCGAGGGTGGGGCGCTGCGCGAACGGGTCCGTCAAATCCACGATCACATTGACCCGCTGCTCTTCCACGCCGAGGGCGGAAATCTTGGTGAAAGCGGACGGCTCCACGAGACGCACGCGCGCCCCGAGCGGCTGATGACCGCCCCATTGTTCCAGTTGCACGCGCGCGCCCGGCGCAATCGCCACGCCGTCACGCGAGAGCACCTCGATGCGGGCCTCGAGGTCGGTCGCGTCGCCGATTTCCAAGAGGGGAAAACCACCCGACACCACGCGTTCGCTTTCCTGAAAAACCCGCAGCACGCGGCCGCTCACAGGGGAGATGATTACGAGCGGCTGGCCGCGAGCCGCCTGGCCTGCCGGCTGGCCGCGCAACAACACGGCCTTCGCTTGCACGAGTTCAAACTCCGCGATTTGAAAGGCGAATTCCGCCGCCCGTTCGCCTTGCGTGGCGGTGATGGCGGCCGTGTCCGCCGCGTCCAGTTCCTGCGGCGAGATCGAGCCCGCCTTAAAAAGAACCTGCAACCGTTGGTGGTCGGCGTCCGACATTTTCGCCGCGGCCTTGGCTTGGGTGCGTTGCGCGGCCGCCTGTTCGAGCCGGGCGCTCGCGGCGTGGACTTGGGCTTCGGCCTGTGCTTCGCTGCGGGCGTCGAGCAAATCCGCGCCTTTGGTTTCCAGCACGGCGAGCACGGTTTGGCCCGCTGCGACGATCGCGCCCGGCTTCCAGTTGATGCGCTGCAGTTGTCCGGCCACGGGACTGGAAATCACATAGCGATTTTTCACGCGCGTCATGCCTTCCTCGTCCACGGTCACCACCAGCGGGCCGCGGGTGACGACGGCGGTCTCCACCGGAAGCGGCTTGGGCCACAGGCCGACGACAATCAGCGCAAGCAACAGTGCGCCGCCGAGCCACGGCAGACGGCGCGCCCAGTAGCGGCGGGCGTGGGTTTTATTGGAACCGTTGGGCACAGGCGGGGAAGCGTTCATGAAAGGAAATCAGTCGCGGGCCTTCAGCACGCCGACGAGATCAAGCTGGTTGAGCCGCCGGCAGGCGAGAATGGCCGAAAGCAGTGATGCCACGGAAACCACGAGCACGGCAAACGCGTAGTTGGCGGGAGTGAGGATGAGTGGCAGGCGGACAAACTCGGTGTTGACCGATTGTAAAATCACATGGGCGAGGCCCGAGCCAATCAAGAGCCCGAACGGGAGTGCCACCAAGGTGAGTAACACGAGTTCGCCAATCAGCACCGCGCCGACCTCGCCGCGGGTGAAACCGATGACGCGCAGCGTGGCCAGTTCGCGCTGCCGTTCAGAAAGCGAAATTCGCGCGCTGTTGTAAACAATGCCAAACGCCACGACGGTCGCGAAGGCGAGGTAGATCTTTTGAATCAGGCCGATGCTCTCGGCGGTCGTCGTGCGGAAGCCCTCGCGGATCGCGGCTTTGATGACGACGTTGCCGATGCGCGGTGTCTGCTTGGTCGCGCGCAGGAATTCATGCCACCGGCCGGCCGCCACCGTGAGGTAGGCGCCGTTGATCCGATCGCCTTCACCGAGCAGATGGTTGAGTGCGCCGATCTCCATGAACGCGGCGGTGCCGGCGAAATCCTCCGAGAGTGCGGCGACCGGCACGGTCAGTTCGGGGCGCTTCCCATCCAGCACCCGCAAGTGCAGCAGCTCGCCGGGCCGGATTTGGAGCACCTCGGCCAGTTTGGCCGAGAGCACGATGCCGTGCGCCGGCAGGGTGAGTTGCCGGCCATCAGCACCGATCACGCGGTTCAACGAGCCACGCGCCGGCAAGCCGAACAGGCCCAGCCGGCGATGTTGGTTGCCCGCGCTTAATTCGACCGGTGCGCTGCGCAGCGGTTCTGCTGCAATGACGCCGGGCAGGGCGCGAAAGTCCGCGATGGCGCGCGCCGGACCGGGTTCGATCAATGAAACCGCGACGGTCTGGCGTTGAATGAGGTCCCATTGGAAATCGAGGACGTAGTTGATGCCGTCGCGGAAGGAGCTGGGCACGACGAGAATTCCGGTGGCGAGTGCGAGGGCGACACTGGTGAGCAGGGCGCGGGCGGGCCGGCGTTCGATGTTGCGCAGCGCCATGCGGAAGCTCGCGGTGAAGGCGCGACCGAGGCGCAGGCGTTCGATCAGCGCCGGGCGAAAATTAGCCGGCGGCTCGGGTCGCATCGCTTCGGCCGGCGGCAGGCGCACCGCCTGCCGCACCGCGCCCCAGACGCCGGTGATGGCGGCGAGGGCGCACACGAACACGGCGGTAACGAGCACGTCCTGGGCGAGCTGAAATTCCAGCAGCGGAAAACGAAAAAACAGATGATACATTACGACGAGCCGGTGACCGAGGGCGATGCCGCCGAGCGCGCCCAGCCCCGTGCCGACCAGCACGATGGCGAGCGCAAACTTCAGGTAGTGCCAGCCGAGTTGCCGGTTGGAAAAGCCGCAGGCCTTGAGCATGGCGATCTGTTCGCGTTGCAACGTGATCTGCCGGCTCATCACGGCATTCGTCATGAAGGCCGCCACACTCAGAAAAACCAGCGGGAAGCCGATGGAAAGCCCGCGCAGCACGTTGATCTCGTCGCGCAGGCGGGTGTGAGAAGGATGGGAGGCCCGGCCATAGGCGCCGCGGCCACCGTAGGGTTCAAGGATGCGGTCCACGGCGGCGATGACGGAGCCTTCGGCAAAGCCGGGCGCCAACGTGAGGGCGACGTTGTTGAACGCGCCGTCGAGATTGCTGGCGGTGGCGAGTTCCTTGTAGGGCATCCAAAACACGCCGTAGGTTTTGTTGTTGGGCAACGCCGCGCCCGGCGGCGCCTCAAAAACGAACTCGGGTGAAAGCACGATGCCGGCGATCCGGAAACTTTGCCGGCGACCGTAGAGCACGGCGGAGATTTCCGAGCCGGGCTGGAGGTGATTGGCCTCGGCGAAAGCCTCGCCGGCCAGAATCTCCCCGGCGGGTGCCCGGCCTACGAGCAGGCGGCCGCGGCGCAGGTAAAGCCGGTTGAGCTGTAACTCGCCGCGCTCCGGCAGCGAAAGAATGAGTCCGGTCGCAGGTTCATCCATGCCCGGCAAATCCAGCGTGGCCTGCAGGGCGATGCCGGTCTGCACGGCGGCGACGCCGGGAATCGCCGCGAGCTGTCCGGCCACGGATTGCGGCGCGCGCTTCAGGCGCGAAAAAACCTGGGCGAACCGGTGTTCGCGGTAGTAATCATCGCGCGTGGTTTCGAGCGAGAGGATGAGGCTGCGCGTCATGATCATCATCGCGAGCCCGCAGGCCATGACGAGCGCGACGGCGAAGGCCTGCGATTTCAGGGCGCGCAGGTCGCGGATCAGCTTGAGGTCGAGATGGCTCATGACCGCGCAAGCCCGCTACCACGCCAAGCTGCTGGCCGGAGCGCGGTGGACATTGCGCCGCACCTGTGTGACATGGCCGTCGGAAAGCGTGATCACACGGTCGGCCATTTCCGCCATCACGGCATTGTGCGTGATGACGAGCGTGAGGGTGCCGAGTTCGTGGTTGATCCGTTCGATCGCCTCGAGCACCACGATGCCCGTGCGCACATCGAGCGCGCCGGTGGGTTCGTCACACATCAGCACCGCGGGCCGCTTCGCGATGGCGCGGGCAATGGCGACGCGCTGCTGTTCGCCGCCCGAGAGTTGCGCGGGAAAATGATCCATGCGGCTGGAGAGGCCCACGAGGCGCAGCGCTGCTTCAGGCGCCATCGGGTCGGGCGCGATCTCCGTGATCAGGGCGACGTTCTCTCGCGCGGTCAGGCTGGGGATGAGATTATAAAACTGGAAAACGAAGCCGACGCTGTTGCGCCGGTAGAGGGTCAGGGCCGCTTCATCGGCGCTGGCGAGATCACGATCGCGATATTGCAGCGAGCCGCGGGTGGGTGAATCGAGTCCGCCGAGCAGGTTGAGCAGGGTGGATTTACCGCTGCCCGAGGCGCCGAGCACGACGATAAATTCACCGGCATAAAAATCGAGATCCACTTCCTCGAGTGCCCGCACCACCGCATCCCCTTCGCCATAAGTCTTAGTCAGCCCGCGCACCCTGAAGACGGGCGGGCGCCCGGGATCCGCGGTGGCGGTGGAGGGGAGGGAAGTCATGATGACGACGGACAAAAACCACGTCGGACCGCCCCCCGCAACGCACAATCCAAGCTGCGGCCAGAAAGTGCGGTGGAGCGCAGAAAAACAGCCCCGCGGCTCAAAGCCGACGGGCGTGGAGGATCTTCACGGCCGGCACAAGCTTCTGGCCTTCCGCCGGTGCCTGTTGGATGGCGCGGACGATTTCCATGCCGCGCACGACTTGGCCGAAGGCGGCAAAACCCTGGCCGTCGGGATTCCGGTGCCCGCCGAAATCAAGCTCGGGCTGCTGACCGATACAGATAAAGAAATCCGAGGTGGCGGTATCCGGACCATCACGCGCCATCGAGATCGTGCCGTCAATGTGCTTCAGCCCGGTGAGATTCGTGCGCTCAAGGGCGATGGTCGGCCCGTCCTCCTTTGCCCGGCAGGGATTGATCCCGCCCTGGATGACTTCGATTTTGATTTTATTAGCCGGCTGGTTGTCGGGGGTGACGGTGCGATGGAAAATTCCGCCGTCATAAAATCCTCCGGCGACGTAGTGCAGAAAATTGGCCGTGCTCGCTGGCGCATGCGCGGCATCGAGGGCGATTTCGATTTCACCTCGCTCGGTGACGAGCACCACGTGAATTAGGGTGGCGGCTTCGGGTGCAGCCCGCAGCAGGCCGAGGTTACCGAGCAAAAGCAGAAGGCGGATGAACAAGCGCATGAGAGTAAGATGAATTGAGCTCCGGTCGGCACCGAGCGGCCAGCGCGAACACAAAGGCGTTACCCGGGGGTTGAGGTATGGCGCAGAATTAAGGCGCGAGGCGCAATCGGGCGAGCCCGACCGCCCAGAAATTTTCTCCGCGCACTTTGCCGGTGTAGAACAAGGTGAAGGTGCCATCGTCCTCAACGATGAGACCCAGCGCGGTGCGGAGATCCTCGGACCATTGCGCAGGACCGTCCACTGGCTGCACGGCAAGATCATGGCCCTTGGGCCAATGCACGCCGTCGGCGGAAATCGAACAACCAACGTGGCGGGGTTCCGCGACGTAGGTGTCACCCGGGGCGCAGTTGTCGTAAACGGCGACGAAGTGCGCACCGACCTTCGTCACGAGTGGATTTTCGATGAAGATCGGTTCGATCGGGGAAGGGTTGATGCCGTGGCTGCGTGTCCATGGACCTGCCAGCGCGGGGGCCTCGGCGAGGCCGACGAGCCATGGGCCGACGGGACAGTGATTATGGCTGCCATAAAATCCATACCACTTGTCGCCGGCGGGCCACGCGTAGAAAGAGTCCGTGCCCTGCTGGCCCTCCCACGGCTGCGACGCGGCGTCGGGTTGCAATATGATGCCGATGTCGCGGTAAGGGCCGCCGATACCGCTGCGACCGGCGACAGTGGACCCCGCCCGCCAAATCTGGCCGTTCATGTGGAGACCCTCGTTTTCGCCGCGGCCAGGGCGGTAGGCGATGTAGAAGAGATTCCAGCGCTGCTCGGCGTCGTTGTAGATTGCCATCGGCGCCCACAAGGAGAAGCGGTTGTCGCCCGGCGTGAGGGCGCCGTCGGTTTCATAAAGCGTGCCCTCGCGCCGCCAGTTTTTCGCGTCGGGGCTCGACCAGTGAGCCAGCCGCATTTTCACCCAGAACGGATCGCCGGCCATCTCGGCGGTGAAGAGGTGGTAAACGCCGGCCTCCTTGACGACGCAGCCGCCCTCGAAGCCGTATTTATTGCCGGCGAGGTCAGGGTGCGTAGCGCCGATCACAGGTGCAGTGGGGGTGTCGATCAGGAGAAAACCAAGGTTAGACATGGGAGCTGAAAAATTAAAGTCGAGCGGTGGGAGCGGGCGGCGTGCTTGGGTTAAACTGGCGGGCTCCTAAGCGGGCTGAATCTGCAAATGGACCAGGCCCACGGCCCAGAATTTTTCGCCGCGAACCTTGCCCGTATAAATCAACGTGAAGGTGCCGTCCTCCTCCTCGATGAGCCCGAGCGCGGTGCGGATATCTTCGGACCATTGTGCGGGGCCGTCGGGCGGTTGCACGGCGAGGTCGTGGCCCTTCGGCCAATGCACGCCGTCGGTGGAAACAGAGCAGCCGACATGCCGGCCCTCGCAGATATAGGTGTCGCCCGCGGCACAGTTGTCGTAGACAGCCACCCAATGCGCGCCGACTTTGCTCACGAGTGGGTTTTCGATGAAGACCGGCTCGATGGGTGAAGGATTCAAGCCGACACAGCGCCGCCACGGACCAGCGAGAGCGGGGGCTGCGGCGAGGCCCACGAGCCAAGGACCAATCGGATGAAAGTTGTGACCACCGTAAAAGCCATACCACTTGGCGCCGACGCGCCACGGGTAGAACGAGTCCGTCGCCTGCTGGCCTTCCCACGGTTGCGAGTCAGCGTCGGGCTGCAGGATGATGCCACTATCGCGATAAGGGCCACCGATGCCGCCGCGGCCAGCGACCGAGGAAACGGCGCGCCAGATCTTTCCCTCCATGTGCAGTTCCTCACGGTCACCGTGGCCGGGACGGTAGGCGACATAGAACAGGTTCCAACGGTTCTCATCGTCGTTGAAAACCGCCATCGGCGCCCAGAGTGAGAAACGGTTGTCGCCAGGGGTGATGCTGCCGTCGGTCTCGTAAAGCGTGCCCTCGCGCCGCCAGTCGCGCGCGTCGGCGCTCGTCCAATGGGCAAGACGCATGCGCACGTTGAAGGGGTCGTCCGCTAATTCGGCGGTGAAGATATGATAAAGCCCCGCCTCCTTGACGACGCAGCCGCCCTCGAAGCCGTATTTATTGCCGGCGAGGTCAGGATGATCCGAGCCGATCACGGGTGCAGCAGGGGGCTCGATCAGATTAAAGCGCAGGACGGGAGTGGAGGAATTCACGGGAGTCAGGGCGGGTGGAGAAAAAAGGAATCGGGAGCGAAACCGGTTTTGCCGGCGAAGGAAGGCTGCTGCGCGCCCCGCAACTTAACGCGAGCTGAACAACCGGCCGCCGCGGCGCTGGCCGGCGAGCGCCTCGATGCGCATGCCGATGCGGTAGTCGCGGGCGAAGAAGGCGAGGAAGTCCGCACGCGCCATGACGAGGCAGCGGCTTTCCTCCAGCGCGACGACATCGGCGGTGGCAGTGCCGTGTTCCAGCAGGCTGATTTCGCCAAAGTAATCGCCCGGTTGCAGGCGGCGGAGTTTCTTGTTGCCATCGCGCACCTCGAAGGCGCCGTCGAAGACGAGGAAGAACCAGATGTTGCCCTCGCCTTGGCGCAGCACCTGGGTGCCGGCCGGGTAATACTGACTGCGGCAGCGCTGGGCGTAGCGCAGCAGATCGTCAAAGGGCCAGCCGCCGAGGATAGTGAGACGGCCAAGGAAGGCTGCGCTCTGCAACAGATCGCGCACGGATTCGCCGCCCATTTTTCCGACCACGAGTTGATCGAAGTCCGCCTTGCCCAGCCGCAGCACCCGGCTCGGGCGCGTGGCGCGGATGGTGGTGGTGCGGGTGGAGTGATCGAGCAGGGCGATTTCACCGAAGCCATCGCCGGGATGGAGCCAGCCGATGGTTTTCACCTTGCGCGAAGGCGCGGGCTCTTTCTTGAGCACCTCAAACTGACCCTCCATCACCACGTAAAACGCATCGCCCATATCGTCCTCGTTGAAGACCACCTGGCGTTTGGCGATTTCCACCGGCGTCATCGCCGCGGCGAGCGCGGTGAGATCGGCGTCCTTCAAACCGCGAAAAAGCGGCACACTGCGCAGGGCCGTGGGATTGTCGCCGGCGCGGAACGCCACGGTATCGATCCGGGTCGGTGTAACCCGGAGTGGTTGGGTGAGCGCGCGCCGGATGCGCCAGTTCCGGATCAACGCCCAAAACAAAAAGAACGTAGCCAGCACCGGCACGGCTGCCACGGCATAAAGCGCGTCGTTGATGTAGGCATGCCAGCGACCGTGCGGTCCGAATCCGTGCCACACGGCCGAGTAGAGTCCGGGCCGTAGCCACTGCAGGACAAGACCAAGCAAGCCCGCCCAAATCAGAATCCACGCAATCCACAGCAGGCCGAAGCGCGAAGTGCGGCCCGCCCACCAGACCTTGAACCGCACCCAGATGTCTTTCGACCGTGGCTCGAACAGGAAGCCCGACGAAACTGTGAACACCTTGGATTCAAGGATGGCGCCCAGCCATTGCCGTGCGGCACTGCGGGAGGTTGGAGCCAGTTCATACAATAAACCGGCCAGTAGCGGCGCGAGCCAGCTGGGTTCAAACCACACGGCGGCGGCGACGCCGGCCAGCAGAGGAGTCAGGCGCATGATGGCGACCGTTCGCTCGCAAGCGGGTCCGCCCAAGGCCGCTTCATCGGTGTCGGTGCGAAAATAGGGAAACAAGCTCTTCCAATGCAGTCGCGGCCGGCGCACTTCGCAGCCAGCCCCCGCGAGCACGCATGCGGACAAGATTTCGCCGAGGCTCAGCAGCGCGCAGGTGGAAAACCAACCCCACAGCAGGCCAAGGTTCCAAGCGGGTGCGATCCAAGGGCGCGGCGCGACGATGAGCGTGCCAATGGCCAGCAGCAGCACCGGCCGCACGAGAATAAGCGCCAGCCGTGGAGCCAGCCGCACGCGCCAGCGCTGCGCCAGCGTCGGGGGAAAGGTCGCCGCTTCAGGTAGTAACACGCCGGCGGCGTGCGCTTGCAGGATCAGCTCATAGTATTCGTTGAGCGGCGGACAGCGGTTGTCGGCCAGTAATTTGACCAGCACCTCGGGCACCGTGGCAGGTTTTTCGAAACTGGTGGTCAGAATCGTGGCTTGCGCCGACGTCAGCACAATCTGTTGGGTGCTGCCGGTCCCCCGCAAAAGCACGCAACCCCGGTGTCCGGCGCTGCGCCGCATACCGGGATCAATCTTAAACCGCACCGAACTCAGCAGATCCGTTTGGAGCATGGCAGGGATGTGACGCAGTCGGCCGTCCCACTCAACCCTGAACACGCCGGGCGGCGATCGCTTCGTGCACGAGCCCGGCGATAGCTGGCGGGAGCTCGAGTTGACTGGCGAGTTCCTGCGCAAGCGGACTGAGTTTGCGCCAGGTCTTGCGGAGGATATCCACGAACTTTGCGCGGGGATATTCGCTGTGCTGGGCGGCGAAGGCACCGATTTCGTTTTCGAGAAACACGAGCACGGCGGCGTCTTCGAGGGCCTGCGTGCCGGGGTTGGTTTTGAGGCCGGTCTTGGAAACCCAAGTGGCGACCTCAGCCGCTGCGTCGACGGAAACTCCGGCCGAGCAGAGTAACGTGCGAGCACGCTCGGCTTGTTTCACGTAAAGGCTGTGGCGCCACGCGTGGTAGCCGGGTGGGTCCATCGGAAAAGTGGTGCGCGGCGTGAGAAAGCGTTCGAGATGCTGACAGCGCGCGGCGAGTCGCAGCAGCGGCGGGGCGTCAGGCACGAGCCGCGCGACCCACGCCTCGATGCGATCGGCGTAAACCAGCTCGGCCGGCCGGCCATCGGCTGCCCGCGCCGGGTCCGCGGCATGTGCGGCGTCGATCAAGGCGCGGGCTTGGGTATAGGCGTCCATGGTGTAATCTTTGCCCACGCTCCGTGCTGGCACAAGCCCCGGTGAAGTGCGTGCACTGTGGTAGATTGAGGCCAAGGGAAGGGAGGGCTGAATCCGCGTCAAAAATCCAAGGGTTGCTTGTCGGACCCCAAGTGCATAGCGCTTACATTAATACCCGCTTATCGTGATTTCTTCGACTTCCCTCCGGTTAAATTATTACAGGCTGCACTTGGCAATGATCGGTTGTTTTCTGGGTTTTGCGCTGAGCGCAAATGCCCAGGTGGTCACTTGGCAGTGGTTTG
Source organism: Opitutaceae bacterium (assembly GCA_017988885.1). Classification (GTDB taxonomy): domain Bacteria; phylum Verrucomicrobiota; class Verrucomicrobiia; order Opitutales; family Opitutaceae; genus UBA2377. The sequence continues at coordinate 10,380 of JAGNQV010000032.1, forward strand.
ACATTGGGGAAGATGTCACGGACAGCTTCGACAATCCGAACAACTGGTTGGGTGGGGTGGTGCCGACGAATGACGGCACGGCGCGGCTCCAATTGCCGGTGGCGGGCGGACCGGAGGTCATGGTGCTGCCGAATGGAGCCCTCGCGCTCGATTCAATCTTTCTCACGCTCAATTCGTATTATGGCACGAGCTATCGTTTCAGCAGCGCGGGCGCGACGACGCTTTCGCTGGCCGCCGGGATCAACAGCCCGAACAACGGCTATAGCCGCTCGGTCCATTTCGATTCCACGGTCTCCATCAACCTCACGGCCGACCAGTATTGGACCACCTCTAATACCATCGTCGGCGGTGCCATCGGCGGGCCGGGCAAGCTCACGTTCTCGCCGCTTTCCTACTACTCCAGCAGCTACCTCAACCAAGGTTACGTGCAGCTCAATGGCCCCGGAGATTTTACCGGCGGCCTGACCGTCTATAATTCCACGCTTACGCTCGGGCATGCGCAGGCGCTCGCAGGCAGTGGGGAGGTTTACCTCTCGAATGTCCGCCTCGAAACTCCACTGACGATCAACCTGAGCCGATCGCTGACGGTGAGTGGCACGATTTCACACTACGGGTCGGAGAACGGTGACGGGATCACGTTTTCGGGCCCAATCACCCTATTGGGGCCGGTGACGTTCGAAAACCTCGATTATTACGCTGGGACCAAGAGCTTCGCGCCGATGGTGATCAGCGGAAATATTTCGGAATCGGCTGAGACGCCCGGCACCAGTCTCAGCCTGAGCGGGGGCACGATCGTGCTCTCTGGCACCAACACCTATACCGGGTTAACCTACGTCGACGGCCACGCTATTTTCGCGACCGCCCAAGCCGTGGCACCCGCGACCACGTTTTACAGCGGCAACAATGGCTACGCCGGCGTGGCGTTCACCAGCGGGGTGCAGGCGGGTCTCATTAATCATCTCTCGAGCGAGAGTTTCACCGGCACCATCGGCTTCGACACCATCACCGGTCCGACGCAGGTATTTGCCGAGAACCTCGATCTCAGCGGGCTGAGTCAGTATTTAGGCCTTGGTTCCTCCACCAGTGCCATTCTCAGTGGGACGATCAACGTAGGCACAGGCAACGACTACCGGTTTGGCAACGGCGGGGGCCGGCTCGTCGTGACCTCGGCGCTTACTGGGGCAGGCGGCGCGATCTTTCAAGCCACCGGATATCAGCCGCCGACCACCGTGGTGCTGCAGGGCAACAATACCTTTTCCGGCGACGTGCAGGTGAACGGCGGAGCGGTGATTTTCGATAGCGCGTCCGCATTGCCGACAGGTGTCACGGTAGAGCTGAGTTCCCTCGGCAGCGAGTTGGATTATGCCTACGCTGGTATCACGCAGGCCGCGGGGCTGACCCCGAATCAATTTATCGGTCGCCTCAATCTGACCGCGCCCCAAGCCATCGTTGGTCTCGATTCCGCCGACCCTACCAATCCACGCACCCTCACCGACGCGATTGACCTGTCACTCGGCCAGCAAGACGGCGTCGCCCGCACGGATCCGTATTTTCTCGGCACGGCTTCCAAGGTTATTCTCGCCGGTGCCATTACGACCGGTGGTGGGAGCATGCCGCTCCAGCTCACCGGCTTCAAGGGCGGCGAGCTCATCGTGGATTCGACGCTCGGTGCGGTCATTCCTTCGGTGGTCATCGGTGGCGACGCCATTTATTCTGGCCTCGCTGGCTTCAGCGGCACCGTGCGCCTGAATGGCGCCAACTCCTATGAGGGCGGCACCACTTTCCAATCGGGTGTCCTCTATCTCGGCCACGACACCGCGCTCGGCACCGGCGCGCTGACCGTCAGCAACAACTACGACCCGCAATACCTGCTCTTTCAGGACGGCTTGGTGCTCGCCAACACCCTGCAGGGCGAAAGCTACTACTATCAGGCATTATATCTTGGGGAGACCGGCTCTAGCGCGAGCCTGACACTCACCGGCGGCATCACGCTCCAACTGGATTATCTCGGCTCCGGTATGCTCACCTATGCGGGCACGAATCCCCATCTTGGTTCACTCAGCACCGCCGCATCCGCGAACCCGACCGTGATTTTTGCCCGCGAAGGGGCCTACGCCGACCGGATCGAGTTGCCCAGCGGCAACCTCGCGATCAATGGCACCACGGATATTTTGCTGCTGCAAACGGAGGTCGGCACCACCGTGCAAATCGCCGCCGGGAAAACCCTGACCCTGGCGCACAATAATTATAGCGAAGGCCCCGAAGCCCACGCCGTGGAGGGCGTGATCACCGGCGCCGGCCGCCTGCGCATCGCGGACAATGGAGCGGTGCTGACCGGCGCCAACAGTTTCAACGGCGGCCTCGAATTGGCCGACGGCGCCGTGGCCTTCACGCGCGCGGATGCGCTCGGCAGCGGGACAATTACCGTGGCGGTGGCGGATTCGGGTTACGGCGAGAACCGACTCATGGCCCTCGCGTCCGATCTGACCGTGGCCAACCCCATTGTGCTGCAGGCCGGTTCCTATAATCCTACCTTGGATCTCAGTGGCGGCACCGGATTTTACTATTCCGACTTCGACACTCCGGGCAACCGCGACCTCGCGCTGACCGGCCCGATTACCGGCGTGGGCGGGCTGCGCAAGACTTCGGAGAACACGGTGACGCTGTCTGGCACCAATACTTTCATGGGTGATATCCAAGTCCAGTTGGGCACACTGGTGTTCGCCAACGCGGCGGCGACGGGTGACGCCACCAACCGACTGAGCCTGAATAATTATTACAGCGATTCTGACACGATCGTTCGTTTTTCCACCGGCAATCCGCACATCGGTGGGTTGGAGGGTTCTGGTTATTACTACTCCAATTCCACCGCGGTCGAACTCGGCAACGGGGTTAACCTGACCATCGGCGTGCATGACAATGGCGAGACGGGCAACCAGTATTATTATGGACGCATCACCGGTGATGGCAGCGTGATCAAGGACGGCTTGGCCAGCCAAACCTTGGCCGGCGTCAGCGACTACACCGGTGGCACCACGGTCAAACAGGGCACACTAATTGCGGGCAATAACCAAGCCTTTGGCACCGGCTCAATCATGATTGATGGCGGCCGGCTCGGTGCGGAGTATGGCGTTACTTTCACCAATCCGATTTTGTTCGGTGCATCGGGCGGAGTTCTCTCCGGCACCGGCACCTTTACGCAGGCGCTGACCATTGGCTCCGGCGTGGGTCTCGCCCCCGGATTCTCGCCCGGCGCGATGAATTTTTCAGATCTCACGCTGGCCGGCGGCGGATTTTTGGAATTTGAAATCATGGACCCGACCCTCGGGGCCGGCGATGGCTACGACACGTTGCAGGTGAGCGGCACGCTAGATCTCACGGCGACGCCGGGCAATCCCTTCACCCTCCACCTCCGGTCGCTGAACTCTGACGCGCAGTCCGGTGCCCTCGAGTTCGGGGCCTTGGGGACCACCTATGCTCTCTTGCTCGCGACGAGCGGCAATCTCACCGGTTTTGATCCCGCCAATTTCCAGATCGACGCCACTGCCTTCACGAGCACTTACGCGACGCAGGCACAGTTTTTTCTCACATCATCCGGTAACAATCTCGTGTTGAACTTCACGCCTGTCCCCGAGCCCTCGACCTACGCCCTGCTCGCGTTCGGGGTGGGCCTGCTGTGGCTGGCCCGCCGCCGCCGCTGAGGCGCGCGGCTTAGTTGCGCGGCGCTCCAGCGAAATCTCGGCGCCGATCACTCGTCATCCCAGGTGGCGTCTTTTTTCTTGGCCGGCTTTTTTTTACCCGATCCAGTCGGTTTAAAAAACTCTTCGTCATCGGCGCTGAGCTTTTCGGGCGAAGGTTTTTCCGCAGGCGCCGTGGCGGGTGTGCTTGGCGCGGTCGCGGTGGGAGTTTCGACCGGAGCGCTTTCCGCCGGGGCACTGGCGGTGGCGGAATCAGTGGGCAGGCGCTTGATGCGTTCGCTGAGGGGTGGGTGGGTGGAGAAGATGGTTTTGGGATCGCCGCCCTTTTGTTGCAGGCGCAACAAAACAAGCCGCAGCGCACCGGGCGCATAACCGGTGGTGACCGCGAGGGCGCGGGCTTGCCGGTCGGCGATGAACTCGGTCTGCGGATCAAACCCTTTTTCAAACAGCGTCTGGGTGATCTGACCCACGCCTAAGTTGAACTGTTTGAGCTGGGCATCCGCTTTGCGGACATCACTGCTGCGCGAGGCAGCGAAGCTGGTGGCGCCGGCCAGAAATTCACCGCGGGCGACGATTTTCAGCGCATGTTTTTCGGTGATGTGGGCGATTTCGTGGCTGAGCACCGCCGCGAGGGCGTCGTCGCTTTCCGCGATCGCATAGAGACCGCGGGTAATAAACACGTAACCGTCCGGCGCGGAGAAAGCGTTCACGGTGGCTGAGTCGAGCAGGCCGAAACGCCAGTCGAGCCCGGGCCGGTCTGAGTAACGCGCCAAGCTGCGGCCGACCAGCGTCAGCCGGCGCGTGATGGCCTCGTCGCGCGCGAGTCCGCCGTAACGGCCGATGATTTCCAGCGCGACGGAATCGCCGATGACTTTTTCTTCTTCCGGGCCGATGCCGGCGATGCCCTTGAGCATCTTGCCGGCATCTTTCGCCGTGGTGAGCGCGTTGGATAATTTGTTCAGGTCAAACTGGGCGGACAGTGTGGGCGCGAGGAGCAGGGCCGCGGCGAGGCAGGGAAGGAGCAACCGGTTCATTGGTATTCCCCCTTTTTTTGCGCTTGTAGGTAGGCTTCCACTTCCTCGTTGGTCACCCGGAAACTCTGGGCGGTCAGCCAGTCGAGGTCGGCGCGAGCTTCACCGAGGTTCCGCGACTCGGCATAGTCCACGGCGGCCGGCGCGAGTGGCCGGGCGGCAGCGGTGGCGGTGGTCTGGCTGGCACTGAAGCCGAGGCCGTCGGTGCCTTTGCCCTCGGCGGGTTTGGTGTCGCTCAAGTTGCCGGCGAAAACCCAGCCGGTGACGGCGCCGTCACTGACACGCAGCCAACCGTCGCGGGTCTCAAGCACCTTGAGCTTGCGGGCGTAACCGAGTTTGCCCGCGGCCGCGGCGAGTGCGCGGGGTTCGGCGCGCACGACGGTTTCAATTCGCTTGGTGTAGGCAGTGCCGCCCACGGCCAAGGTGGCAAGGGCGGCGTGGGATCCGAGCAAAACGCCGAGCAAGATCAGTCCGGCACGGAGCAGCGGGAGGGATTTCATTTGGAATCGAGGGTCAGAATCGGCTCCCAGTCAGGCGGGGGTGGGGTGGCCAGCAAACGTCGCGAGTCTTCACGCAGCCGCTCCGTGGTCAAGTCACCCGGTTGCAACCCATGGGCCCGGTCGAAGGCCGTGACCGCCGTGGCGAAGTCGCGGGTGACAAAAGCAGCGTAACCCGTCTGATAGGTGGCGACAAACTCTTGCTCGGTGGCTGACAGATCGGCGGCGACTCCGTGCACGGTGTGCACTTCGACCGCTTGCGCTTTGCCCTTCACACGTAGTCGGGCGAGCGGGCGCGTGACGAGCGCGCCCTGCACGCGCCGGGCGGTTTCGTCACCGATGAGGATCCCGGTGCCGAAAGCCTTGTTGGCACCCTCGAGCCGCGAGGCGAGATTCACGGCGTCGCCCATGACGGTGTAGTTTTTTTTGCGGGAGGATCCGAGGTTGCCAACAATCATCTCGCCGGTGTTGAGGCCGATGCGCACCGCGAGGGTAACGCCGACGGTGGGTGCGTAGCGCGCGTTGATCACATCCAGCAGACGTTGCGCGTCGAGGGCGGCGCGACAGGCGGCCAGCGCGTGATCGGGCAGCGTGGCCGGCGCACCAAATACGGCCATGACGGCATCGCCGATATATTTGTCCACGTAGGCCCCGTGGTTGAGCAGGCACTCGGTCGTGGCCTCGAGATAGGCGTTCACGATTTCGACCATCAGCTCCGGCCGGTCGCGAAGTTTTTCGGAAAGATCCGTGAAGCCAGCGAGGTCCGAGAAAAAAACCGTGGCCTCCCGGCGTTCACCCCCAAGCCGGATGGAGTCGGGGTCGCGCACCAGTTGCGCCACCACCCCGGGATCCACGTAGGCGCCGAACATGGCCTGAATCTCGCGCTTGCGCTGACGTTCCGTCCAAAAACTTTCTGCGGCGATACCGAGCAGCGTCAGCAGGGCGGCGCCGATCGGGGTCGCCGGAGGAAAGAATACACCAGCAGCCAGTCCGGCGTAGGCCGCGGGCAGCAGGATAATCACGCCACCGATGGCGGAGACCGCCGGCACGGTGAGGCCGGGCCACCGGGTGGCGATAAGCAACAGGCCGCCCATGATCAGGGCTGCAAGTAAAAGAGCGCTGGTGCGGCCGAGTGGATTGATGAAGCCGCCTCCGGTCAGGTTCGCCCACGCGGTCCAATGCAGCAGCAGGCCGGGTTCCAGTTTTCCGACGGGCAGGGGTTTCACGTCAAAGGTGCCGGCGGCATTGGCTCCGACAAAAACCGTCCGCCCGCGCACCAACGCAAACGCGCCGCCCTCCAGGGCGGGCTCCGTTGCCAATGCGGCCGCAAAGGTGGTGGGAGAGAAGTCCGGCGCTTCCTGGCTGATCCGATCCAAGATCGGAAGACCCGCGACGATGAAATGCGCAGCCGGGACCACGGGCACGCCTTGGGTCTTGATTTGCTCGAGCCCGCCATACCAGCGAAGCAGTCCGCCGGAAATGGCGGGGGGCGGGTTCACGGCTGCTGCGGCAAGCGAACCGCGGACCGTGTAGGTGCGCGCAATGCCATCGCTGTCGGGTTGAAATTCAACCGCGCCGCTGCGCGGCTTGGTAAAATACGCGGCGTGTTCGCGTCGGAAAGTATCATCCCAAAACACCGGACCTTGCCGCGTGGTGCGACCCAGCACGGTGGCCGGGACGGCGGCGGCGGTGGCGGCCAGCAGGAGATCTTGTTCGGCGGACTCCGAGTGGTCGAAGAAGGTGAAATCTAACACGATCCGGGTCGCACCCGCGCGTTCGAGCCCGACAATCAATGCCGCGAAGGCGGCGCGGGGAAACGGCCAGCGCATCGCGTAAGGCTCGCGGCCGAGGATATCCATGGTGGCTTGGTCCACCAGCACGATGGCGGAATCGGTCGGGGGCCGCGGCGTTACCAAGGGATGCCGGCTGGCGGCATCAAAGAACGTTCGATCCAAGGCCGTCCCAAACGGCGAGAAATGAAAGGCCACCACGAGTAGCGCCAGCGGTGGGAGCCAGCGCCAGCGAAGCGACCAGGGAGAAAGGGGAGGCAAGGCCACGGGGCTGAGAGCAGAGCCTGATCAAACGCGGGCGGCAAGCGCGGGTTGGAAACGCTGAACTGGCGCGGAGCCAAGGGTGAAGCGGGCGGGCTGGCGAAACGCGGTTTGATTTGGTCGGACGGTCTCCGTAACGTTGAACCTTTATTCCATGGAAACCATCACCCTGAAAGAACTCGTGCCGACCCTGCAGCTTGCGGTGGGTCCGGTCATTCTCATCTCTGGCGTCGGGCTGCTTCTGCTCACCTTGACCAACCGGTTTGGACGGATGGTGGATCGTTCGCGCAGTCTCATTCGCGAGATCACCGAATTTAAGCAGACTCCGGAAGTGGCGGCCAATCTCCATGGTCAACTGTCGATCTTGCAGCGCCGCTCCCGCCTGTTGCGGTTTTCGATCTTCCTGTCGGCCATCAGCGTGCTGGGGGTCGGCGTGTTGATCTTGGGCCTCTTTGTATCCGCGCTCTGGCGGGTGGAGCTGGTAGGATGGTTGGTGGCAACTTTCTGCGCGGCCATTTTTGGCCTGATCGGTTCAATGATCGCCTTCATCATCGACATGAACTTGTCGCTTAAGGCCGCGCAGCTTGACTGGCAGCGCGCCAAGACTCCCGGCTCAAAGTGAAGCGGCGGATCCGCCGCGCTTAAAGGTCTTTGTCCAGCTGCCAGCGCTCGAAGGGTTGATCGCCTTTGACGTAGAGCGGATGACGCGGAAAGCCGTCCTTGGTGGTGCCGAGGCACCAGAGTTTGTGCTTCGAGAGGAGCCGGGTGACGGCGGTGGCACGGTCCTGATGGATCCCATGCGCGCCCCAGGCGGCCACGATCATGGCGCAGCGGGCAGCGGCGGCGAGCAGGGCTTGGTCGTTCTCGGGTCCGTTGGGATCGCGGGTGCGGAGCATCTCCTTCGGGTCGGTCGCGCGAAAGCCAAAGATGTTGGTCATGAGAAAACCATCAAAGCCCTCGCGCTCTGAAAATCCTCGGATGCGCGTGAGCGTGGGGTCGAGTTTTTGCTCGTCGGCTGTGCTCGGGTTGAGCCCGATCCACATGATCAACTTCTCGCCAAAGAGCGGATTGATCCGATGCAGCAGCGTGTAGCGGTGCCGCCGGTCGGGCGAGAAGTGACAATCGTTTTCCACTGAACAAGCGTGGGACCCAATCAAGCCACGCGTCGAGCATCGAGAAACGCGCTCTTTCGATGCTCGGGACCGTGGAGGATCGACCAAAACCGGTTGCGCCTTTTCCCGCGAGACTTGAGCCGAAGTTACCACGCGGGCCATGGCAGGCGGCCAGAGATAGCCGAGAGTTGGGTTTAAGGAGAATGGCACTGTCGGCGGGCCGGCAAAGGCGTCGGGCTGGTTCTGGACCGTGCCGGCCTTGCATGATTATTGTAACTGGAGTGAAGCGCGCGGTGTTAGAAGGCATGACGACACTGGGCGCGGCGGAGACGGAATCGGATCTTATTGATGGGATCAGTCGCCGCGTTTGGAGGATTGGCTGGCGGCTGGCTGGTTTCTTCGGGCTGTGGGCGTTGCTGCTGGCACCGACCGCATTGCTCGGGGATTGGCTGCGGGAACTCGGCGAACGTTCACCAGCAGAGGTGCGATTTTTTTTCGATTGCGTCGGACTGGTGACCGTCCTGTTGGCGGGTTGGATCATGGCGCATTGGGTGGATCGCAAGGAGCCGGCGTTTTCATGGGCAGGTGGGAGCGCTCCTTGGCGGGAGGGGCTGGGCGGTTTGATCGGTGGTGCGATCTGGCTCGCGGTTTCGCTAAGTGCGATCGGGTTGTTTGGAGCGGTGAGCTATGCACCCGCGGGTGAGGTGGTAGGGCCAGCGCTGGGCTTGGCCGCCGTCAGTCTTGGACTGAATGCGGTGGTGCAGGAGGTGTTGGGGCGTGGTTATCTCTGGCAGGTGGTGCAGGGGCGAATGGGGCAGGCTTGGGCGTTGGGGGCGACGACGGTGCTTTTCACGGCAATGCACGCGGCGGCGTTTCATGGCGTAGGGTGGCCGATGCTAAATGTGTTTTTGGCGGGAGCGTTGTTTGGGCTGTTGCGGTGGCGGACCGGAGGACTGTTCGCGCCAATCGGCGTGCACTATGCGTGGAATTTTCTAGTGGGGCCGGCCTTGGGCTTGACGGTGAGTGGGCGGGATCTGACCGGTGGCTGGCGGGTGTTTGTGCTCGATGGACCGGTGGCGGTTACGGGTGGGAAGTTCGGACTAGAGGGGAGTGTGCTGGTCACCGGGGTCACCGCCATCGCGTGCGGGGTGCTGTGTTGGCCGTTGCTGAAACATCGAAAGCAAACCCTTGGTTAAGGGAATCAAGAAGCCGGTGTTCGCCGAGGGACGTCCGTTCGCCTGATCGTTTACCGTGACGGTCTGGGTTGAAGTGGCGGCGAAGAATAGGCGAAGCCGCTGGTCGCATAAGAAGGGCCGTGGTTTTTTCACGCGCAGGTCGTGAGGTCTGACGGCCTCGTTGGTCGGGCATCGAGGAACCGGCTGGTTGGGCGCCGACGCTTCGAATCACCCAATGATTGGCCCGGGTGGAGGTGGGTCAAATCTTCGCGAGCGTTGGCAGCCGCAAGCGCGTGGTCGCTTCGCGCCAGCGCGGCCGCTTTTCTATCTGCCCTCGGTCAGCCCTTTTTTGGCGGCGTGTATTTGAAAGGCACGCGTGCGCGGACGTAAACCGGCTCACCGCCCTTGAGCGGGGGATTGAAGACCCAGCGCGAGGCCGCGGTCGCCGCCGCCCAGCCAAAGTCCTCGTTCGTGGCACTGAGGACGCGGGGCAGACGCGCCCGGCCATGCAGATCGATGATGAACTCGATTTCTGCGCTGGCTGGCACACCGGCCTTGCTGACCGCGTCGCTGATTTGCGGCGGAGCGCGATAAACCGGCTTTAATTTCTCATCTAGTTCCGCCGGCGTATAGACCTTTGGCTCTGTCTGCTCCAATTCGAGCAGGAGCTCCTTCGTATCCGCATCCACCGGGGATTCGGGACCGATCTGGTTGAAAACTTTTTCCAGCGTCAGAAGCGCCCAGCAGGGCTGGCCGTTCTTGGTCGCAGGTTCGAACTCCAGTGCTTCCGCCATCGCCGCCAGCGCCGCGCCAAACTCGGGTTCGCTAGCCGTTTTCACCTCGGCCCCGCGGGCGTTGCCGGTGGGATCCACAATGAAGGTGACCGTCGCGCGGCCGGTCCGGCTCTTGCGCAACAAGTCATAGGGATAAACGGGCTTCACTTTCCGCACAAGCACCGGGGGCTCATCGTATTGGTATTCCGGCGGCAGATCCTTGCCGGGCCGGCCACTGGTCCGCGCCCGCTTGATCCCCTTGCCTGCCTGCGCCGCCGGGTCAAACACCACCGGCACCTGCAGACTCGATTTAACCATCTGCCCGTTGACGATCGCCGCTTGGTATTCCCAGCCGAGCACCGCCTCGATGGCGAGCGCGTCGAGCTCGGTCCGGTCTGATTGGATAATGCGCGGTTCGGACACGTTATTTATCCGGTCAATGCTCACTTCGACCAGCACTTCGCCCTTGATGCCGGCGTCGCGCAGGGCCTTTGGATAATAAGGCGGAGTCTGCGTGCTTTTCACCACCGCCGCCGGGCGATCCCCCATCTTTCCCTGCACGGCACCGATGGTCCGGGGTGTGTTCGGCGAAGGTCCTTGGGGCGAGGAGACCTGGGTGCTAGCCTGCGCCAACAACCAGACTGGGGTAACCAAAAACACCAAGCTGAATACGACGGAGCGTTTCATGGGGGTAGCGTTGGGCGGTCTCGCCCGATCGCGCAACCGCGGAATTGACCACCGGCATCCCCGTCGCCATGACTGGCGGGCTATGTCCGAACCTGCCGCTCCTTCCGCCGTCTCCATGGAAACCATTGTCGCGCTCTGCAAGCGTCGTGGCTTCATCTTCCAGTCGTCCGAAATCTACGGCGGTTTCAACGGTTTCTTCGACTACGGTCCTCTCGGGGCCGAACTGAAAAAGAACATCCGCGACTGCTGGTGGAACGACATGGTGCGCCGCCGCGACGACGTCGTTGGCGTCGAAACCTCGATCATCATGCATCCGAAGGTCTGGGAAGCGTCCGGCCACGTTGCCGGTTTCACCGACCCGCTCGTGGACTGCAAGGTGAGCAAGCAACGCTACCGGGCCGACCAGTTGTTTTTTGCGGCCGTCATCATTGATGGCAAGACGGTCGGCTATGTTTCCGCTTTGGAAAGCGCCAACACCGCCGGCGAACTGCAAACCGCCGCCGAAGCCCTTAAACGCAAGAAAGCGATCCAAGGCACGCTGGCGCCCATCGTCGCCAAGGACATGACCGAGGCTCAACCCGACGAAGTCGCGCTCATTCCCTCGCCCGCCACCGGCGAGCCCGGCAGTCTCACCGCGCCGCGCTCGTTCAACATGATGTTTCAGACCAACGTCGGTGCGATGACCGATGCGTCATCGGTCGCTTATCTGCGCCCAGAAACGGCACAGGGCATGTTCGTCGATTTCAAGAACGTCGTGGACACCGGTCGCGTGAAACTGCCCTTCGGCATCGCGCAAGTCGGCAAGTCATTCCGCAACGAAATCACCCCGCGCAACTTCATCTTCCGCTCGCGTGAGTTTGAGCAGATGGAAATGGAATATTTCATCCACGAGGACGCCGATTGGGAGCGCTGCTTCAAGGAGTGGATTCAATGGTGCTGGGACTGGCTCCTTTCGATCGGCCTGCCCGCCTCACACCTTTCCCTCTTTGATCACGAAAAGGCCAAACTCGCGTTCTATTCGCGCGGCACGACCGACATCATGTTCAAGTATCCCTTCGGGGTGCAGGAGCTCTGGGGCATCGCCGCCCGCGGCAACTACGATCTCACACAGCACGCCAACGCCAGCGGCAAGCCGCAGGAAATTTTTGACGAAGCCACGAAAAAGAAATTCGTGCCGCACGTCATCGAGCCCGCCGTCGGCACCGACCGGATTTTCCTCGCCGTCCTCTGCGCCGCCTACGCGGAAGAACCGGTCACCGACGAAAAGGGCAACACCGAGACCCGCACCGTCCTCCGCCTTTCGCCGCGCATCGCGCCGGTCAAGGTCGCCGTGCTCCCGCTGCTCAAAAACAAGGAGCAACTCACCGACCGCGCCAAAGCGCTCTACAAAAAACTCCAGCGCCGCTACGCCGTGTTCTACGACGAGGCCGGTGCCATCGGCCGCCGCTACCGTCGCCAGGACGAGATCGGCACGCCGTGGTGCGTGACCATCGACTTCGATACGAT